>JAAUOI010000102.1 GCA_012036375.1 Allobrachymonas sp.
CTGGTTTGGCGACATCGAGCTTGAGCGCTTTCGCACCGAGAGCAGTGATCTTCTGTAAGCCTTCATCACTGCGAGCTGTGGCGATGATGCGATGGCCAGCATGGGCGAATTGGCGGACGAATTCGAGGCCAATGCCGCGTGAGGCGCCGATGATTAAAGTGGTTGGCATAGTGAGAATTTAATACCGGACGCGAAATTCGCAAAAGTCACGCGAAAAACGTAGGCGGATTCAAGTACGAAGTGCACGGAAAGTCAAAATGAATGTGCTCAGGAGCAAGCAGCGAATGAGCTTTTTCAAACGACCAAATCCGAAAGATGCACATGAGCTACCAACACCTGAGCGAGACCGAAAGATACCAGATTAACTCCATGCTGCGCCAGCACATCAGCATAGCCCGCATCGCGATTGACCTCAAGCGCAGTGAATCGACCATTCGCCGCGAGATCAAGCGCAACAGCGGCAAAAGAGGCTACCGAGCCAAACAAGCCCATCGCCTGTGCCAAGAGCGCTCGCTCAATAGCCGCAATGCCCGCCAAGTTGATCAAGCCACATGGATGCAAGTCGAAGACTTGATCGCCGAGCAATTGAGCCCTGAGCAAGTGTGCTCGCAGGTGACAGGTGTCAGCACCGAGAGCATCTACCAATACATCTATGCCGAGCCCACGGGCTGGCTCAAAGCGCACCTGCGTTGTCAAAAGCAAAGGCGCAAGCGCTACGCCAGTGCCCGCTCACGCCGGGGGCAGATTCCCAATAGGAAGGGCATTGAACTGCGCCCTGTCAGTGCCGCCCTTGCTCGCGTCATAGGGCACTGGGAGGGCGATACGATCATTGGCTGCAATCACAAAATGGCCATCGTCAGTTTGGTGGAGAAAAAGAGCAAGCTGACCCGTTTGCGGCGGGTGAAGAACAAGACAGCAGATTTGGTATGTGCGGCAATGATTGAAGCCTTTGAGCCGATCAAGGTGGCAGTCAAGACCGTGACAACCGACAACGGCAAAGAGTTTGCCTTACATGAGCTGCTTGACCAAACGTTGGGCTGTGATTCATTCTTTGCTGATCCGTATGCCAGCTGGCAGCGCGGGCTCAATGAGAACACCAATGGCCTTGTGCGCCAGTACATCCCAAAATCAAGAAGCTTGGAAAGCGTCACGGACGAGGAGTTGCAGATGATTGAAGATAAACTCAACAACAGACCGCGTAAATGCTTGGGATTTCAAACACCCAATCAAGTCTTCAACGCGGCAATGAAGCGACGTGCACTTCGTGCTTGAATCCGCCGGTTTTGATTTTTTAGTGTTTTTCGCGTATTTTTGCGCTTTTCGCGTTACATAGAATCTATCAATTCACTCAACGCGACTTGATATACGGTGATCCCAAAGCACGTGGTGCGACTGCCTTGCCAATAAAGCCCGCCAATAAAATCACCGTCATCAAATACGGCAGCGCCTGAATGAACTGCACGGGAATCTCCCCAATGCCGGGCAGCTTCGTGCCTTGCAAACGAATCGCCAGCGCATCTAAAAAGCCAAACAGCAAGCATGCCCAAAGCGCACCCACAGGATGCCATTTGCCGAAGATCATTGCGGCCAAGGCCATGAAGCCTCTGCCTGCAGTCATGTGCGGGGCGAAGGCGGCGTTTTGCGCGAGCACCAGGTAGCAGCCGGCAAGGCCACACAAAGCACCGTTACCCATGAGCGCCAAATAGCGCGTGAGTGAGACGGAAACGCCTGCTGCATCCACCATGGCAGGGTTTTCGCCCACAGCTCTTAATCGCAAACCAAAACGCGTACGGAACAGCAGCCACCAAACTGCCACCACCAAGATCAAGGACACATAAACCAGCGCGTTTTGCCCCAGTAACGGAACGTCAAACATCTCTTTGAAGCGTACGCCATCGGGCACTTGCGGGGTTTGCCCGCCTTGCTTGAACCAAGCAATGCCGAGCACCACAGTGAGCCCGGCTGCAATGATGTTGATGGCCAAACCCGAGATCACTTGATTGCCTTGGTAGGTGACGCAGGCAAAGCCATGCAGCGCAGACAAAGCGCAGGCCACAGCGATTGCGGCGAGCATCGCCAGAGGCCAAGACCCACTGACCACACCGACTGTGGCTGCTGCAAACGCCGCAAACAGCATCTTGCCTTCTAAACCAATGTCAATCACACCCGAGCGCTCGGCCAGCACGCCCGCCAGCGCACAAAAAATCAAGGGCGTGGCCAAGCGCAGGCTGGAGGCGAGCAAATCAATGATGAAGAGAAAATCCATCACGCAGCCTCCTTGTGGGCCAAGGCAAAATACATGCGGCCAATCAGTGGCGCGAATACATAAGCCAATGCGCCAGAGAACAACACGATCAAACCTTGCAGCATCACGATCATGTCTTTGGTAAAGCCCGGCACTTCAAACGCCACCTCTGCGCCGCCTTGGCTGATCATGCCAAAGAGCAGGGCGGCCAGCACGATGCCCAACGGATGATTACGCCCCATCAGTGCCACAGCAATGCCCGTGAAGCCTGCGCCCGCGACGAAATCGGTGAGCAGCTTGTGGTGCACACCCGCAACTTCGTTGATGGCGATCATGCCCGCGAGTGCGCCTGAAATCGCCATGGAGATGATGATCTGCTTTTGTGGAGAAATGCCCGCATATTCCGCTGCGCCGGGGCTCGATCCGCTGGCGCGGATTTGATAGCCCAGCCGCGTTTTCCAAATCAGGAGATAGACGAACACGCAAGCGAGCAGCGCTACCAAGATGCTCATATTCAGTGGCGAAGAAGCCCATTCAATGCCCATACTTTGCAGCACGGTATGCACGCGCGGCATCTTGGCTGATGCTGCAAACTCGGCACTTTCCGGTGCCATCTCGCCCAAGGGTTTGAGTACATTCACCAGCAAATACACCATGAGCGAGCTGGCCAGAAAATTGAACATGATGGTGGTAATCACCACATGGCTGCCGCGATAGGCTTGCAAATAACCCGGCACTGCGCCCCATAAGCCCGCAAAAACTGCCGCAGCGGCGATCATGAGCGGAATCATCAGCCATGCGGGTAACGATGCGCCGAGCCAGAGCGCCACCAGCCCCGCACCCAAGCCGCCAATCATGGCTTGGCCTTCACCGCCAATGTTGAACAAGCCGGCATGGAAAGCGACTGCGACGGCCAAGCCAGCGAAGACAAATGTCGTCGCGTAATACAGCGTGTAGCTTAAGCCCCGCTGATTGCCCAAAGCGCCTTTGATCAGCGCCGTCATCACGTCCTTTGGACTTTGACCCACGAGCGCCACCACCAAGCCGGCAACGATCAGCGCAATCAGCAAATTGATCAAAGGGATCACGCCGACATCCAGCCAGCGCGGTAATTCTTTTTGTGCGGCGCTCATGCAGAATTTCCTGTCAGAGCCTCGTTGGTAGACACCATCAGCAACCCCAGATTTTTCTCATCACATTCATCCACTGGCAACTCCCCCGTGATGTGCCCTTGGTTCATCACAATCACACGATCCGAGAGAGCCAAAATTTCTTCCAGCTCGGTAGACACCAGCAAGATCGCGCAGCCCGCATCGCGCAGCGCACGCAGTTGCTCATGAATGAATTCAATCGCTCCAATATCTACGCCGCGTGTGGGCTGACCCACCAGCAGAACCTTGGGCGCTTGGTTGAATTCGCGTGCCAAGATGAGCTTTTGTTGATTGCCGCCAGAAAATTTCGATGAGCGAAGACTCGGATTGGGCGGGCGCACATCAAAGCGCTGCATCAGATCATTCGTATCGCTTTGCATCGCCTTCGTTCGCAAAAACAAGCCTTTGCAATAGGCGGCAAGCCGCTCATAGCCGAGCACCGCAGATTCCCAAGCGCCAAATTGCAGCACCATGCCGCGCTCATGCCGATCTTCGGGCACATGCGCCAATCCCACCTCGCGGGCGGTGATCGGGTCGAGCCATCGGTCTGTAGCGGTTTGCGCAGAATAGTTCTGACCTAAGACTTGCATCGTGCCCGAGCTAGGCCGCTTCATGCCCGAGACGATCTCCAGCAATTCAGTCTGCCCATTTCCTGCTACACCTGCTACGCCCACGATCTGGCCAGAGCGCAGCTCAAAATGAATATCAGCCAAACGCTGCACGCCATGACCATCGCGGAAATTCAAAGCTTGCACATGCATGCGAACGAGCGCATTCGCATCATGCCCCGCTCGCGCGGGCGGCGCTCTAAGCTTGCGCCCCACCATCGCTTCGGCCAACTGCGTCACCGTGGCATCTTTCGCGGCACATTCATACACCACGCGACCCGCACGCATCACCGTCACTTGATCGCACAGCGCCAGCACTTCTTTGAGCTTGTGCGTGATGATCAGAATCGTTTTGCCACTCTCGCGCAATCGCCGCAAGACAACGAAGAGTTGTTCTGTTTCTTGCGCGGTGAGCACGGCGGTGGGCTCATCCAAAATCAAAATCCTTGCACCGCGATGCAGGGCTTTCAAAATCTCTAAGCGCTGGCGATCACCGACAGATAAATCCTCAACATGCTTATCCAAATCGACGATGAGTCCCGTCTCTTGCATCAGCGTTTGCAGCTTGGCGCGGGCATCGCTTTGCGCTTTAGGCAAAGACAGTGATGTTTCCACGCCGAGCAAAATATTATCGAGTGCGCTCAAATTATCGACCAGCATGAAGTGCTGATGCACCATGCCGATGCCAAGGGCAATCGCTTCGTGCGAATTTTTAATCTTGGCCGGCTTGCCTTCGATTTCCATCTCGCCAGAATCGGCGGTGTAAAAACCATAGAGAATCGACATCAAGGTCGATTTGCCGGCGCCGTTTTCGCCCACGATGCCATGAATCGAACCGCTCGCCACAGTCAAATCAACATCCGCATTGGCCTGCACCGCGCCGAAGCGCTTGTTGATGTGGGCTAGTTTGACGGCTGTTGAAGTGGTCATAAAGAAGAAAAAATACCGGAACGCGAAAGACGCGAAAACTACGCGAAAAACGCGAAAAAGAAAAATTCAAGAACAGAAATATTTATAGCAACGATTTCGCCAGTATCAACGAAAAAATGCAAAAGGGGATGAGCCTTTTGCATTCTTCTTTCGGTTTTTTTCGCGTCTTTCGCGTAATTTTCGCGCTTTTCGCGTTCCGGTATTTAAAGCGTTCTCAGATCACTCGCACTTGTTCGCAGCCATGTAGTCCACGACTTTGATTTTGCCCGAGATGATGTCAGCTTTGGCAGCATCGACCTTTTTGCGCATGTCGGCGGTGACGAGCTTGTCGTTGTTGGCATCCATCGCGTAATCCACGCCGCCTTCTTTGAGGCCGAGCACGGTCAAGCCTGCCTCATGCTTCTTCATCACGTTGTACACCGCCACATCCACTTTCTTGAGCATGGAGGTGAGCATGGTGCCGGGCTGAATGTGGTTTTGGTTGCTATCGACACCGATAGCGAATTTCTTCTCGTCTTTCGCGGCTTGGTACACGCCCATGCCGGTACCGCCAGCGGCTGCGAAGATCACGTCTGCGCCTTTGGCCATTTGTGCTTTGGCCAACTCGCCGCCGCGTGCAGGATCGTTCCAAGCTGCGCCGGTGGTGCCGGTCATGTTGGCAAAGGTTTCAACCTTGCCATTGGCAAACTTTGCACCTTGCTCGTAGCCGCATTGGAAGCGGCGAATCAGCGGAATGTCCATACCGCCAACGAAGCCGACTTTGCCTGTTTTAGAGGCTTGCGCGGCCATCATGCCCACAAGGAAGCTGCCTTCGTGCTCTTTGAACACCACGGATTGCACGTTGGGCTCTTTGACCACGAAATCGATGATGGCGAAGTTGAGTTTTGGAAACTCTTTAGCGACTTTCTCAATGGCGCCACCTTGGCTGAAACCAATGCCAATGATCGGGTTTGCGCCGCGCTCAGCCATGCGGCGAATCGCTTGCTCGCGCTGGGTGGGGTTGGTCACTTCAAATTCGAGGTAAGGCTTGTTGGTTTCTTTTTTCCAGCGCTCTGCACCGTTGTAAGCAGCTTCGTTGAAGGATTTGTCAAATTTACCGCCCATATCGAAAATCACGGCAGGCTGGGCAAATGCGGCGGTGGCAGCGAGTGCAGCAGCAGCAACGAGAGAGGTGCGCAAAGAAAATTTCATGGCATAAATCCTAGAGGAGTTGAAAAAATTAAAAGGTGCTTGCAGCACTTATGAAGCAATGATAATGCCTGAAACTCCCTTTGGTTGACAAAAGGGTAATCCTCTATTTCCCTATGCGCGACAAAACAATTGATTGGAAGAGCATCCCCAAAATCGTGCTCCACGAGCACCTTGATGGTAATTTGCGCCCGCAAACATTGCTTGAGCTGTGTCTGGCACGGGGCGTGGCATTGCCCGCCGATACACCAGATGCTTTGCAGCATTGGATTCATACCCAGGCCAATTCGGGTTCGCTGGAGCGGTATGTGTCATCGTTTGCGCTGACGGTGGCAGCGATGTCAAGTCTAGAGGCTTGCGAGCGAGTGGCTTTTGAGGCGATGCTCGATTGCACGGCTGATGGGGCGCTGTTGATTGAGCTACGCATGGCGCCTTTGCTGCTAGAGCCTTGGGGTTTGACAGGGGACGAGGCAGTGCAAGCCATGATCGCGGGACTGAACCGGGGCAGTGCGGCCACGGGTGTACCAGCAGGCTTGATCGTCTGCGGCATGCGCACAGATTCGCCTGCGGATGTGATCCGCAGCGCCGAGCTGGCCACGCGGTTTGCTGGAAAGGGCGTGATTGGGTTTGATCTGGCGGGCGCAGAGCGCGGCTTTGCGGCCACGCTGCATGCCAAAGCGATTGCCATTGCACGCGAAGCAGGCTTGGGGCTCACGCTGCATGCCGGCGAATCAGATGTGGGCGAGCGCGTGATGGAGGCGATTGAGCTGAAGGCAACGCGTATAGGCCACGGAGTCCACATCACGCGCGGCCAGGGCGCTACCGAGCGCATGCGAAAAGCGCGTGAGGCTGGCGTGCATTTTGAAGTCTGCCCCACGAGCAATGTGCACACGGGGGCATGCCCTTCAGTGGCCGAGCATGCGTTGATTGAGATGGAGCAAGCGGGGCTCAATTGGTCTATCCAAGCCGATAACCGCTTGATTTCAGTCATCACCCAAGGCGGGGAATTTCAAGCTGTGCAGGAGCAAACAACTTTAGGCTTGGCGCAAATCATGCAGGGTCAACTGCGGGCGGCGCAGGCTTCGTTTCTGCCCGCAGCGCAGCGCGATCAGGCGATTGAGCACATAAGCGCATGGTGCAAAGCGCAAGGTATTGCTATCAATACATGAGCACTCCGCGCACATTCTATGCCGGCTACATGTCGATTTGATATAAAAAAGCCCGCTTCGATAGCGGGCTTTTTGCTCTGAGATGAGAAGAGTTACTTCTTTGGCTCTTCTTTCTTCGGTGCGGCAGCGGCTGCTTTCTCGTCTTTTTTCATGTCCTTCTTGCCAGCGTCTGCTTTGGCCATTTTGTCGGCATCAGCTTTGGCTTTCTTCTCTTCGTCCGCCTTTTTCTTGGCTTCTGCCTTGGCCTTTTTCTCTTCATCGGCCTTCATTTTGGCTTCGGCTTTGGGATCAGCTTTTTTGTCGTCTTTGCCAGCGGTTGCAGCGGCTGGCTTGGCCATGGCGTCTTTAGCCATTGGCTTGTCATCTTTTTTGGCAGGTGCAGCAGCCACGCCTTTGAAGCCAGCGCCGTTGACGGTCATGCCTTCAGCGGAGAATTTGGCCGCATTGGTCTCGCCAATGCCGTTGACGCGGGTGACGAAGTCTGTCCAGTCTTTGAACTGGCCTTTTTGCGCTCATCCAAGATTTTGGTGGAGATGCCAGGGCCGATACCCTTGATGCTATCCAATTCGGCAGCGGTGGCTTTGTTCACGTCCACAGCAGCAAACGACACAGCGGCGTAGAACGCAGCCAACAATACAAACAGTTTTTTCAACATGAGACAACTCCTCGGAGAGTAAATAAATAGTGATGAAGCCAGGGTTGAATCCGCAAGCAACGGAACTATAACGGGACGCAAGGCTGCAGGTTGACTGCCTAGGCGATTCTATCCAAGGGGAAACCCGAAAATTAGGCTGTCAATCGTTGACTCGCCACTTGATTTCTAGAGGCGACCAAATTTTGCCGTTGTCGCGTGGCAGAAATTCCGTTTTTCAAAGGCACGCACCACAGCATCGTCCCACTCTTTGTTACCGCTGGATTGCGTGACCCGTGGCCGGCCAAGGATCGTGCCGTCAGGTGCTAGGCGCACCTCAACCGTGACTTGCGGATTGCCTGACACGCCGCCCGTGAATACCAAATTGGGTTTGACTCGGCCTTTGATCAAGCCTGCATAGCCGCTGCTTGGGCTGCCTGACTGCACGGCATTGCCGGTGGAGCTGGGTGCGCCTGATGCGCCGGCCAAGCCTGCGATGCGATCGAGATTTCTCTGTCGCTCGGCTTCGCGTTGCTCGGCGAGTTTTCGGTCTTCCAGCGCTTTGTTGACTGGCGGTTTTGCCTCAGGCTTGGGTGGGGTTGGCTTAGGCTCAGAGCGAGCTTCTGGCTTGGGCTCAGGCTTAGGTTTGACTTTTTCAGTGGCGATATCAGGCGCTTTGGCGGGCGCTGGTTCTTCTTTTGCCACAGGCTGCGGCGTGGGCGGCGGCGCGACTTGCAGTTTGGGGGCGGCTTGGCTAGGCAGGGTGCTCCAGAGTTCTGCTTCGACGGCTGCGACTGTGGCTGGCGCTTCCAGCTCACGCCCCAGGTGAGCGCACCTGCCAAGAGCAGATGCGCCAGCAGCGCGAAGGCAAAAGCGCGGCTCGTGCCTTGCGGGCGGGGTGGATAAAAATCCAATCGCCCAAAGCTGGAGGCGGCTGCGCTGCTCATGATCTGCGTGCTCGTCTGCTATTTGGCCAACTGCACCGACAGCCCGACGCGCTCGATGCCGGCGCGTTTGAGCTGATCCATCACCGAGACCACGGTTTCGTATTTCACGCCTTTGTCAGCGCTGATGACCACGGGCATGGCGGCATTGCCAGCTTGCAGTTTTTTGACTTCAGATGCTACTGAATTCATAGCACTTCGCGCAGATTCTATGCCGGATGGAAGCACTTTTAGCTCTAAATTCTCGTCTTTCCCAATGATGATTCTGTAACCACCGCATCAGGCGCTTTTGCCGCCTTGCCCACCGCTGGGCAAATCAATCACGCTGGGCGAAATCAAGGGCGCTGTGACCATG
>JAAUOI010000103.1 GCA_012036375.1 Allobrachymonas sp.
GTGTGGTCAACATCACCGACATCAACACCGGCGAAGTGCTGATGAGCCAAAACGTGGAAGCTGGCGATATTTGGCGCATGTGCCAAGTCAAAGACGCAGCGATTCGCGATTGGGTCAAGCTCGCCGTCACGCGCGCTCGCAACTCAGGCATGCCCGTCGTCTTCTGGCTCGATCAGTTCCGCCCGCATGAGGCGCAAGTGATCACCAAAGTGAAAATGTATTTGCATGAGCACAATACCGCTGGCCTTGATATTCAAATCATGAACCAAGTGCGCGCCATGCGCTACACGCTCGAGCGCGTGGCGCGCGGCTTGGACACCATCAGCGCCACAGGCAACATCCTGCGCGATTACCTCACCGATCTGTTCCCGATTCTGGAGCTGGGCACCAGCGCCAAAATGCTCTCCATCGTGCCCCTCATGGCCGGCGGCGGCATGTATGAGACGGGCGCAGGCGGCTCGGCGCCCAAGCATGTGCAGCAGCTCGTGGAAGAAAACCACCTGCGCTGGGATTCGCTCGGCGAATTCTTGGCTTTGGCCGTCTCATTCGAAGACATGGGCATTAAGAAAAACAACCCTCGCGCCAAGCTGCTCGCCAAAACGCTAGACGCTGCCACTGGCAAGCTCTTAGACACCAACAAAAACCCAAGCCCCAAAACCGGCCAGCTCGACAACCGAGGCAGCCAGTTTTACCTCGCTCTCTACTGGGCGCAGGAACTTGCCGCGCAAACCGAAGATGCCGAGATGGCAGCGAAGTTTGCACCACTGGCCAAAACGCTCACCGAAAACGAAAAGAAAATCGTCGATGAACTCGCTGCCGTGCAAGGCAAGCCAGTGGACATCGGCGGCTATTACAAACCCGATTTCGCCAAGCTCGACAAGATCATGCGGCCGAGCGCGACGCTGAATGCGGCGTTGGCGGCATTGGTTTAAAGTTTCTTACTTGCTTCTTTTGAAAGCCCTCGGTGAAAATCGAGGGCTTTTTTATTGTTCAGATTTGTCCAAGCCAATTTACTTGTTAAACCGCCTCAATCTCAAACACCTGCCGCAAATAAGCCAAGTATTTCTCGTCATCACACATGCCTTTTCCCGGTGAATCAGACAGCTTGGCCACGGGCTGGCCGTTGCAGCGGATCATTTTCATCACGATTTGCAGGGGCTCGTGTGCGGGCGGGTCACCGAGGTCGTTGGTGAGATTCGTGCCGATACCGAAGGCGAGCAGGCAGCGGCCTTTGAAGCGCTCGTAGAGTTCGATGGTGCGCGGCACGGTCAGGCCGTCGGAGAAGATGAGGGTTTTGGTGCGCGGATCGACGCGGTTGAGTTTGTAGTGCTCGATCATGCGCTCGCCCCAAGTGAATGGGTCGCCGCTGTCGTGCCTAGCGCCGTCAAACAGCTTGCAGAAAAACATATCAAAGTCGCGCAGGAAGGCGCTCATGCCATACACGTCACTCAATGCGATCCCTAAATCGCCGCGATACTCTTGCGCCCATTTTCAAAGGCGAAGGTTTGGCTGTCGCGCAGGCGCGGACCCAGCGCTTGCGCGGCTTGCAGGTATTCATGCGCCATGGTGCCCAGCGGCGTGAGGCCGAGTGTGCGGGCGAAGTGCACATTGCTGGTGCCGGCAAATTGGCCGCTGGCGCTGGTGTCCAAATCGCCTGCCAAGGTGCGCAGCACCTCTTCTTGCCAGACTTTAGAAAACCGCCGGCGTGTGCCGTAATCCGCTATTTTTAGCTCTTTCAATGCAGGCACTTTGAGTAGCGATATTTTATGCAAAAGACGCTCTTGGCCGGCATGAATGCTGCGCGGAGTGCTATGATTTTTGAAGTACACCTCATTCACAATCGCCAGCACCGGGATCTCAAACAAAATCGTGTGCAGCCACGGGCCTTTGACCACAATGTCGAGTTGCCCGTCGGGCTGCGCAGTAAGCGTGATGCATTTTTCGTTGAGCCGAAAGAGTCCTAAAAAATCCACAAAATCGCTCTTGATGAAGCGCATGCTGCGCAGGTAAGTCAGCTCTTCTTCGCTGAACGACAAACTGCACAGCGCCTTGATCTCAGCGCGAATTTCATCCACATGCTGCGCTAAATTCACGCCCGCGTTACGGCATTTGAATTTGTATTCCACCTGCGCGCCAGGAAACTGATGCAGCACGACTTGCATCATGGTGAATTTATACAGGTCGGTATCGAGCAGGCTGGTGATGATGGGCATGGTGGAAAGGCCGAAAAATGCGCTAGCTCGCATCCTACCTCAGTGTGGTGAGGCAATAGGCCGATGCAAAAGCTTGTTGGCCTGAGATACCAAAACGAGATGCGGCAAAGTGACTGCCGTGAGAGCTACCACCATCCAGCGCAGCCACCAAGCCGCCTCTTGAATCAGCGCATCGCGCTGCGCCCACATCATCCCAGCAAGCAATGCCATGGCAAGCCATGTGATCAATAAAGTGATGATCCAAGCCTGATTGGGAACACTACCAAAGCTGCGAACACGCAGGATATGCAAAGGGCTGTGATACAAGCCGAAGAATAGCGTGAAGGCCAGCAAAGGCGGCAATAAGACGTTGAGCACAGCAAGTGCAATCACTTCTGCGATCAACTGTATTTGAAATTGTTTGCGCTTGACCATCAGAATCAGTGACACAAGAAGCACACCGATCCACAGCCCCGCCAATCCCTTCCACAGCAGGACAATCCAAACCAATTCAGTCGACCACGTGGATTGCAACAAGGCCAACAACGCTTGCGCAGAAAGCAGCATCGGCCACATCACTGAAGCGCCGCCCAAGGCGCAACGCATGAGCCATCGCTCGTGAAACGCTTGATCTGCTGCGAAGCCTTGCTCGCCAAAATGCCAAATGGACATCACGAGCAACATCACCAAGGCAAACGCAGAAAAATTCGCTAATACAGCCGCGAATCCGAGCACACTCGCGCCATATATCAGCATCGCCCGCATGGGCCGCGCGTCATGGCGTAGCAGCAGCACATCCAGCGCACCGTGCCCCATGCCCAAGCTCAGGGATAAGCCCAGAAACAGCCCTATCTCCCAACTCATCGTCACTCCAATTTCTCCCCGCCAAACGCTGCCTTGAGAAAACGCAATTTAGGCAAGGAGTTCATCACAGCCAAGCGCTCAACCCAAGTGGAGCGACCGCTCAAGAATCGAACCATCGCATCAGGCGCAACATGTTCGAACATCGCAAGAAAATAGCCGGGTGCCGCAGGCCAATCATCTTCTAACACCCGAAACAAGACGCGATCCATCCAATCATCCAAGCGTGAGATGGTTGGCAAAACGGGTATCCAATTCTGCAATGAAATCGATTGGCTCAAATGGTGCTGCAAAGACTTTGCCACATATTGCGCTTGCCACAATGTCGCCGTAAAGGCGTAGCCTGTTGAAGCACGCAATGCGCCACCAGCGCGGCCGAGCTTGATCACGTTCGGCTGCGGCGAAGTCTGCGCTGGCCACAATGGCAAAGCGCCCTGCTCGCGGAACGTGATTTCATAGTGCTCGCATTTGAAACGACTCAAGAGCGCCTGCTTGATCTCGGCTTCATAGTCAGGCCGGTGTTGAGCGCGAGAAATCCAGGTTGTCTCAACCAATGCGCTGTGTGGCGAGTATGGCAAGCAATACACAAAGTGCAAACCCTTCGTCTGCTGATCAAACGCCATTAAATCCATACACTCCGGCTCAAAGCAAGCCTCTTGGGTTTGCACTTCCCAGCCCACGAAATGCTGTACCCACTCCTGCGGGCTTTGAACTGTGGGCGGGCGCGTATCTATCAAGCAACCACAGCGCAACGATTCTCCACCAAGCATCTCTAGCATTAAGCCCTGCGCCGCGCTACGGAAATTGTGCAAGCTGTAGCCCTGCTTGAATTGAATGTGAGAAGCTTGCCTGATTTGCGCCAACGCTTGTTCATAAAACGCATCTGCAGGCAGCATGGCATAAGCTGTTCTGGACTCGCACAGCAAGTTTTTGCTTGCATCACTGACCCGCCATTTACGCCACAAAGTCTTGGCAAGCCCTTGCCAGCGCTGCGGCAAAGCACCGCTTACACTCCAATAGCTCCACGTGCGATCACGCAGATACGAAGTTCGCGGCTCAATCACCAAAACGCGTAAATGCGCAAATTCTGGTGCAGACAATTCAGCCGCCAGCGACAAACCGGCCAAGCCACCACCCGCAATGACGATGTCCCAACTCTGTTCTGTCGCAAAATTCCACGCGGTCTGCATGGAAGAGATTAAACCGGAAAACCGGGTATACGAAGCAGCATTGAGTGTTGCGCAGCCAATTCATCGCGCCCAGACCCGGATGCAGAATCGAGCTGCAAAACCGCACCGCACACCAAAGCCAGTTTACGCAGTTTTGAAAGGTGCACACGCTCTTTCCAATACGCCTCCTGCCCACGTCGCAAAATCTCATCACCTATGCCGCTATACAGATTCATCGCCACGCGAATCGCACGGCGGTTGGGCTGGGGAATGTGGCAAAACCAGTTTCAGCCAGCGCATACCAAGATTTCGCCTCCACCAGGATCTGCTGCACAGCAACGAAAGCCTGCTGCCGAGCTTGAACATCGCCTTGCAGCATGCTTTGCATGCACCAGTTCGGTGGCAGCCACTCGGCTGGCAAATAACAGCGTCCGCGCTGCGCATCTTCCAACACATCGCGTGCAATATTGGTCAGCTGCATCGCCATGCCCAACGCGACAGCAAAGCGCTCGGCAGTGCCAGGAGCCCCGATTAAAGGCCGCATCATTTGACCCACAGTGCCAGCCACACCATATGCAAACTCCAACACTTTCTCAAGACTTTGCAAATGCCGAGGCCCTGCATCGTCCTCCAGCGCATCAAGAAATGATGCCAAGACCGATTGACTCACCCCTTGGGAACGCAGCATCTCCCCCACTTGGCTGCTGCGAGCGCAACTCTTGCCGCCAAGCAAGAACGCTTGGCGGTGGATTTCAAACGCCATCCAGCGCTCTTCCTCGCTACCTTGCATCGGCTCATCGACTAAATCATCCATCAGACGAGCGAATGCATACAGGCCAGCGGCTTGACTGCGGTCGTTTGCGACAGAAACTTTGCTGCCCAAGAAAAAGATTTGGCATGCGCATCCATGATCGCTTGGGGATTGCTCAATGCTCGCCCACTCATGCAGCCTCCAAGCGGGGCGAATTGACCGAACCAAACATCAGCCGCTCCACCACTTTCGCAGAAGTCACCACGCCGGGTACGCCCGCGCCCGGATGCGTGCCTGCGCCCGCGAAATACAAATTCTTCAGCATCGGCGAGCGGTTGGGATAGCGAAAACCCGCCGACTGCATCAAATTCGGCGTGATTGAAAAACCGCTGCCCTGCGGCGAGAGCAGCTCATCTTTGAAATACTGCGGCGTGATGCAAAACTCATCGACGATGTGCTCACGCAGCCCAGGCAAAATACGCCGCTCCAGCTCTTGCGCGAGCAATTGACCAAAGCTTGCCTGTGCGGCACTCCACGAGATGTTCGCTTGCAAATTCGGCACAGGCACCAGCGCATAAAAACTGTCGTGCCCCGCAGGCGCATAGCTCGCATCTGTGGCGCTTGGCCGATGCAAATAGATGCTCAGGTCATCGGGCAACTGCTTGGTGTTGAAGATTTTTGCAGCACCTCGCGATAGGTCTGCCCAAACAAAATCGTGTGATGCGGCACATCAGCGTACTGCCGACTCGTGCTGAAATACCAAACAAACAAGCCCATCGAATAGGTTTTGCGCGTCACCTGTGCGCGTTGCTGCATCGCGGGAGGGAGCAAATGCGTCATCACAAATCCGGGATCGGCATTGCTCACCACTTCATCTGCCGCCAAGCGCCTGCCATCCTGTAGCAGCACGAAGCTTGCTCGCTCGCCCTCAGCTTCAATGTGCTTGACCTGCGCACCCCATTCAAAGCTCACGCCATGCCGCTGCCCCAGTTCCACCATAGCTTGCACCAAACGCGCCATGCCGCCCTTTGGAAACCAGATGCCCCATTCGCGCTCCAAGCAGTGAATCAAGCTGTAAATGCTGGTGGTCTCAAACGGGTTGCCGCCCACCAGCAAAGGTTGAATGCTGAACGCACGGCGCACGTGCTCGTCTTTAAAAAAGCTTGCAGTCAGCGAATACACCGAGCGATCAGCCCGCAGCCGCATCATCGCAGGCATCACTCGGATCATTGAGCGCCAATTGAGGAAGGGCTGACTGCCCAGCTCTTCATAGCCCTTTTCAAAGAGCTTGCGTGAGTACGCTAAGAAAGCTGGGTAAGCATCTGCATCCTTCTTGCTAAAGCGTGCAATCTCCGCTTGAATTTGCTCCGTTGTCCCACCATAGTTGAGCTGCGAGCCATCAGCAAATCGCATTTGATACCAAGGCTTAACTGGCAGTAGCTCCACATGATCGGCTAGGCGCTCACCAAATAGTGCAAAAAGCTCTTCAAACAAGACGGGCGCCGTGAGCACCGTCGGGCCCGCATCGTATTTAAATTGCAAACCGCCCGCTGCGCCCTGCCCTTGGCGAACAAACTCTCGCCCGCGCCCGCCAGGGCCGTTCAAGCGATCAACCACGGTCACCTGCAAGCCCCGAGCCGCAAGCCGCAACGCACTGGCCAAGCCACCAAAGCCAGCTCCAATCACGACTGCGCGGCGCATGTCTTGCCCTAGCACTGGCTGAGGTAGGCTTCTAGGGCTTACAGCGCTTGCATCGCTTCGCGAATCTTCATCTCGCGCACCATCTGGCGAATCGCATAAATCGCCACCATGCCGAAACCGACTTTATTGAACAAATCGGCCACGTTGTAAATCAACTCGCGCGCCACGCGCACATCAGGCGAGTTCGACAGCAGGGTGATCAAGAAACCCAGCGGATAAATCAACCAGCCGAACACAATGAAGAGCTTCAAGCGCGACAAACCTTGTTTGATGGGCCCTAGCTTGTCTTTAGACGCATTGGTTACTGCCGTGTACAGCACAAAGATGATGAACAGCCAGGCCAAGCAACCCACACCAAACATTGCCCAACCAATCACGGTGGGGCCCTTGGCAAAGTTAATCGAAGTCTCGCCCGCCCAGCCAAAGAGAATCATCATCACGTCGGCCACGATCACAAGAATAGCCACTGCAGCAGCATCTTCACCACCCAGCATTTCTGGGAATTTGTTGACGATCAGCGGTGTAGTCACCAGCCAATCGATGTAGCGAAGCACGGTGGGATAGTCACCCTTGGCCAGCGCATCAGTACCGATGCCATATTTCACATTGATAAAGGCATAAATAATGGCGGCCATAAAACAATACACCGACGAGGTGACGGCATTGGCTTGATGCTCGACGGGCAGGGTGGACTTGATCATGGCGAAATACATGCCACCACCAAACATACCAAGAAAGGCGATGGCAAAAGAAAATTGCGTCGCCATGATGAGATCAAATTGCATGTTGTGCTCCTATTGAAGTTGGTTGCGCTACAGGTTTTAGATGAGGGACTGGTAGCGCGCCGCAAACTTCTCGGCCAGACCCGCATTCGCGTAAATCGTGATGATTTTTTTAATGCCCATCATCGAGGCAAAGAGATCATCCTTGGTGCGGCAGTTTTGAATTTTTTGTATCACTGGTGCTGCATCCGCACCCAAAATGCCACTCACATCCTTGACCATATTGCCCTTGAGGATCTCCAACTCGGGCGAATAACCAGTCTGTTGCATCGACTGCATGGGTGCTTGAACAGGAGCTTGCATCGGCGCGGGCATCTGCACGGGCATCTGCACGGGCGCGGCGGGGGGCATGTTCGCACCATTGGACACGCGCGCAGTGTTCATTTGCACAACATTGGCCGTGTTGCCCGTCACCTCCAAGAAGCCCTGCTCCACCAAGCCTTGCAACACAGCTGCCAACGATGGCAATTGCGGATGATTGGCCGCGAGTTGATCCACGCCAGTTTCGCCGTCTACCACCATCATGTAGCTCATGAGGCGCATCGGCAGACCGTGCGTTTTGAAGGCCATTTCGTCTATGCCCTTCAATGATTTTCGATAAATGATGCTCATCAATTTTCCATCCTCTGTATCGTGATGACTGCTTAACTGCCGAGCGGCAAAAATCCAGATTGCTGATCAAATGCAGAAATACTCTGCCATGAAGAAACTGGTAACTGCGAATGAACCTGCGCATCAAACTTCTGCACCGCCTCACGCGTGACCATGCCCGCCCGCCTGAGCATACCTAAGTTTTCCAATTTGCGGATTTTGTAGACCACCGGCTCAAACTCACTCAAAAACGGAATGTATTGCGCCACGGGACACACCCCATCGATCAGGCCAAGCACCGTGCGCTCGTGCAAGGTCAGTAGGCTTTTTGCATTTCGCAGCTCGGCATAGCCTTGCGAAGTGATGGAATACACCACATGGTCAATTGGTTCTTTGCCGCTTGTTTCCATGCCTATCTCACATCCATTGCTGCAAACTGCGCCGCACTTGGCTGACATGCTCCGGCGCGATGAGCCCAGCTTCTTTGACCATCAACTCATAGCCGCCCAGCAGCACAGCAATTTGCTCCATGCTGCTAATTCCCTCGAGTTCTTTCAAAATCACAAAGGAATGCTGCGGCACATACAGCAGCACGAAATCGGACATCATTTGTACCAAACCCTGCACGGCTTGCATTCGCGCCGATTCATCGCCTGCTTGCGTATTGCTTAACTGGGTGTCAGCGTCATAGACTTGGGTGCTGGCAAGCTGTGTCGTCGCCTCAAAGCCAGTGGCCTGCTGAGGCAACGGCGCAGCGGAACTGGCCGCCGTCCCAGGCGAATGGGGTGCAGGTAAGGCCACAGAATTTGCCAAACTGGAGGCGGCCTGTTCTGAAATGCCAATCATTCCTGCTTTGTGAAGCGATTTGAGTAAACCTGCCACATCACCAAAGGATTTCAAGCTGTTGGCATACACCAACTGTGTGGTTTTCCCGTCCACCACCTTCAGCAAAGAGCGTAGCTTGCGCGGCATGGCCGAACTTTGATCATAAGCGGCAGCCTGACCTTCTGGTGTGCGAACGTAAATCGTTTGAGGCATTGATGAAACAGCGAGAACTATTGACTAGCAAAAAAATTGCCAACATTAACAGTTACAAG
>JAAUOI010000104.1 GCA_012036375.1 Allobrachymonas sp.
GGTCTAGGGCGATGAAGCTCAGGGTGAATACTGCGGGGGCATCGTTTGATGATAGCCGCTGGGCCATCACTTGAGTCTCCGTTAATATGTTGGGATGAACACTGCAACGATCAATGCGCCCGCCATGGTTCCTCTGGCCAAAGATGCCAAGGTGATGAGTTTGGTGGGCTTGGCGCATGCCAGCTCGCATTTTGGGCATATGCTGTTGCCGCCCTTGTTCCCAGTGTTCATGCAAGAGTTTGGCCTCTCCTTTGCGCAGGTGGGGCTACTGGTAACGGTGTTTTTGTGATCTCGGGCATTGGCCAAGCGCTATCGGGCTTGTGGTGGACAAGCTGGGTGCGCGGCCAGTTTTGTTCGCGGCTTTGGCCACGTTTTTATCGGCTTGTTTGGTGGCGAGCAGTGCGCAGGGCTATGGCTGGCTGATTGCAGCAGCGGCCCTGGCCGGCTTGGCCAACAGCCCATTCCATCCGATTGATTTTTCGATTTTGAATCAGCGCGTTTCCACGCCGCGTTTGGGTTATGCCTTCAGCATGCATGGCCTCTCGGGTAGCTTGGGCTGGGCGCTCACGCCGCTGCTCTTGGTAGGCTTGATGGGCGTGATCGGTTGGCGCAATGCGTATGTGGCGACGGCGGGCGTTTATGCGGTAGTGATCGCGGTCTTGTGGTTCAACCGTGATCAACTGGTGACGACGGTGGTCAAGCGGGCAGAAAATGCGCCGGCGGGGAGTTCGACGGATTTTCTCAAGCTACCCGTGGTCTGGTGGTGCTTTGCGTTTTTCTTGTTTTCAACGATGACGCTGGCTGTGGTGCAAAGTTATTCGGCCTCGATCTTGAAAGCCATGCATGGCGTGAGTTTGCAGGCGGCCACCGCCACGCTCACGGCCTATATGCTAGCCAGCGCTGTAGGTATTTTTGCGGGTGGGTTTGTGTCTGCTCGTTTGGGTGTGCAGCGCAGTGACAAGGTGATTGCGGTGTGCATGAGCCTCGGTGCTGTGTGCATGATGTTGGCGGGAACGGGCTGGTTGGGTGCATTGGGCTCAATGGCGCTACTCGCTGTGACAGGTTTGGCAGTCGGCATCGGCGGACCCAGCCGAGACATGTTGATCAAACGCGCCACACCCAAGGGTGCCACAGGCCGGGTGTACGGCACGGTGTATTCAGGGCTGGATGTGGGCTTTGCGGTCTCGCCACTGCTCTTTGGCTGGCTGATGGATCGCGGCCTCTATTCCCTGACCATGATCACCAGTGCGGGCGCTTTGATCCTTGCGGTGCTCGCTGCGCTGGCGGTGGGGCGCAGGGTGCAGGAGTGAAATGGTGAAGACGCTCAATGGCCTGATTGCGATTTTGCGCGGCGTGCAGCCGAGTGAAGTGATTGCGGTGGCCAATGTATTGATTGAAGCTGGCTTCACCACGATAGAAGTGCCTTTGAATTCACCCGAGCCTTTGAAGAGCATTGAGCTGCTGTCTCAACATTTTGGCGAAGCAATTTTGATTGGGGCGGGCACGGTGTGCTCTGCTCGCGATGTGGATGCTGTTCAGCAAGCGGGCGCACGTCTCGTACTCTCGCCCAACTGCGATACGCAGGTGATTGCTCGCACGCGCGAGCTGGGTTTGCTCTCGATGCCGGGAGTGGCCACACCGAGCGAGGCGTTTTCCGCGCTGGCAGCGGGTGCACATGCGCTCAAGTTGTTTCCAGCAGACGTGCTGGGCGTGGCTTCTTTCAAAGCTTGGCGATCTGTGTTACCGCAAGATTCGCAGATGTTTGCCGTGGGCGGTGTGGATTTGAACAACTTGCTCTCATTCAAACAAGCCGGTGCTGCGGGCGCGGGGCTAGGTTCGGCGCTTTACAAGCCGGGTATGTCGCTGCACGAGCTGGCGGCGAATGCGCAGTTTTTTTGCACAAAGTGGAAGGGTTGAGGCGAGGTTTGCTATCGGTTTGTGAGCATGTAGCGCAATATGGATGCCGGCAACAGCGTGTTTCGTTACGACTCTTGCTTCTTTTTCTGGTTTGTAAGCGTATCGCTCATTAGCATCAGGGTTTTCAAAGGAGCACCCTTCATGACCTTGCAAAGCCGCTTTTTTAACAATCCTTCCCGCGCTCTTGACGCAGCCCTCACGCCTACGACAGCGAGCACAGCCGCGCGCGTGAGCAGCACGGCCAAGCCTGCTTCGGCGGCAGCCTCTGGATCCGCCTCTGAATCACCGAATGTCTCTGCGCTTTCCTCTGCCGCAAAGCCTATAGGCGATGAAGAAAAAGCAATGAGCCCGAGCCGCCTCACGGTGGGGCCGCATATCAAGCTCAAGGGTGTAGAGATCACCGATTGCGATACCTTGGTGGTGGAAGGCTCCGTGCAAGCCAGCATGGATTCGCGTGTGATGCAAATCGCTGAGGGCGGCGCGTTCAGCGGCTCGGCGCAGATTGATGAGGCGGAGATTCGAGGCGAATTTGATGGCCAACTCACCGCTCGCCATCGCTTGATGCTGTATGCGACGGCCAAAGTCAAAGGCCAAATCCGCTACGGCAAGCTCATCATGGAAGAGGGGGCGCAACTCACAGGCGATGTAGCCTTTGGCGCGGCGGCAGCTTTGAAATCAACGGCGAATAGCACTTCGCCGATGCTCAAAGCGGCTTGATTGCGACTTCGCTATTGGCGATGCCTGTGTTCTGCAACGATCAGGCAGCGCAATCCATCAAAAACTGAACATGGAAATTTTCATGCTATAGTGAATGCATGAACCGAATTTCGCTTGCCCTTATTCTTCTACTGCCCCCCGGGCGGAGTTGGTAACGCGCGAGCACATATCCCAAACTCTTAAGGCCCGTTGATTCAACCCAACGGGCTTTTTTGTTTTCTACTTTTACTTTTTCCTCTGGAGCTTTTCATGACCACAGCCAACACCTCGCCAGATAAATTGATCATTTTCGATACCACGCTGCGCGACGGTGAACAGTCGCCCGGTGCTTCGATGACCAAAGATGAGAAGTTGCGCATTGCTCGCCAATTGGAGCGATTGAAGGTGGATGTGATTGAAGCGGGCTTTGCCGCCAGCTCGAATGGAGATTTTGAATGTGTGCAAGCGATTGCAGGCGTGATCAAAGATTCCACCGTTTGCTCGCTGGCTCGCGCCAATGATCGCGATATTTCGCAAGCAGGCGCAGCCTTGAAAAATGCCAACCGCGCCCGCATTCACACCTTCATCGCCACCAGCCCTTTGCACATGGAAAAGAAGCTGCGCATGACACCGGATCAGGTGTTTGAGCAGGCCAAGCAATCGGTGCGCTTTGCGCGTAACTTGTGTGCCGACATTGAATTCAGCCCTGAAGACGGCTACCGCAGTGATATGGATTTTCTCTGCCGCGTATTAGAAGCGGTGATCAACGAAGGCGCGACCACGCTGAATATTCCCGACACCGTGGGCTACGCGATTCCTGAGCTGTATGGCAACTTCATCAAAACGCTGCGTGAACGCATTCCTAACTCCGACAAAGCGATCTGGAGCGTGCATTGCCATAACGATTTAGGCATGGCCGTGGCCAACAGCTTGGCGGGCGTAAAAATCGGCGGTGCGCGTCAGGTGGAGTGCACCATCAATGGCCTCGGCGAGCGAGCTGGCAATTGCAGTTTGGAAGAAATCGTGATGGCCGTACGCACACGCAAAGACTATTTCAACCTCGCCATGGGTGTGGACACGACGCAAATCCTCTCAGCCAGCAAAATGGTCAGTCAAACCACGGGCTTCGTGGTGCAGCCGAACAAAGCCGTTGTGGGCGCGAATGCGTTTGCGCATGCGAGTGGTATTCATCAAGATGGCGTATTGAAAGCGCGAGACACTTACGAGATCATGCGAGCCGAAGATGTGGGCTGGAGCGCCAACAAATCGTGCTCGGCAAACTCTCTGGCCGCAACGCCTTCAAACAGCGCTTGCAAGATTTGGGCGTGGTGCTCGAATCAGAGGCAGAGATCAACACCGCTTTCATGGCCTTCAAAGAATTGGCCGATAAGAAGGCCGAGATTTTTGATGAAGACATTCTCGCGCTCGTCAGCGATGAATCCGTTACAGCAGAAAAAGAACACTACGGCTTCATCTCGCTCGCCCAGCGCAGCGAGACAGGCGAGAAGCCCCACGCCAACATCGTCATCACGGTGGGCGGCAAAGAAATTCGCGGAGAGTCCGACGGCAATGGGCCGGTCGATGCCTCGCTCAAGGCTATCGAAGCGCATGTCAAAAGCGGCGCGGAGATGGTGCTGTACTCGGTCAACGCCATCAGCGGATCGACCGAGTCACAGGGCGAAGTGACGGTGCGGCTGCAAAACAGCGGCCGCACCGTCAACGGCGTCGGCGCAGACCCCGACATCGTGGTCGCTTCGGCCAAGGCGTATCTTTCGGCGCTGAATAAGCTGCACAGCAAGGCGGAGAGGATTGCGGCACAGGGGTGAGAGATTTGCTACTTACGCAATTTCAAGTATGGGCTTTGTTTTCGGGCATTATTTTGTGCCCGGCAATGGTCTATGCTGCGAAAGCACTGAAATTGCTTTCTGATCGAACAACCGAAATGATTGTTGGAGTTTATGTAATTGCTATTTCATCAGCGTTTCTAGCGCTCTTGGCATATCTCCTCTATCAAGGTGGATTGATTCCATCGATTCCAAAATCATCGAGAATAAATCCCAACATGGATTCTTCAGATGATTTTGTATTTCGAGTGGTAGCAGTTGGTGTCTGGATATGGCTATGTGGAGGATTTCTTCTCGCTGGCATCGAGCTGATGATTGGTAAGAAGTTGTTTGGTAAAAAGCGAAATACTGAAAACGAAGCTGTTTCTTGGGTGCGGGTATTGAAAGGCGATGTGAGGAAGAGTCAATTGCCGCCGGATCAGTCGCTTCCTTGGTGGTTAGTGGCGGGTGTATTGGCTTTGATGTTGTACGCATGCGTACAGGGATTCTCCAAGATAGGGGCATAATTCCTCATCGTTTTTCGTCTCTAGTCGGCATAAAATTTGTGTAAATTGCTATTGAATTTATAGCAATAATTCGCACTATGCCTTGCGCTTCGCATGCGCACAGCCTGCTCGCCCGAAACGCGACGCGTCCGAGAAACCAGAGGTCTTTCCTTTTGGTGCTCTATGCCTCTCACGCGATCTGCGCTTATTTGCGGTCTTCAACTGTGGCTTTCCGCGCTCAATGAGCAAGCCGTCGGCTTTCTCAGATCCATCATGCAGCTGATGGAGGCGAATAACAACAAATACCCGTTCAATGCATCAACGCATGAAATTCAACGCCCATGCGCTTCGCCAGATCTGCAAGGCGTTTATCCAGGGTCCATAGCGTTGCGTCAGGTGTGATGCAGGCGCTGGCTAGCAGACTCAGATCGACTAAGCCGCAGCCTAGGCCATAGAGCTTTTCTCGCTCGATGAAAGCCATCAGCTCACTCATGCTGGCCTCATGCGCTGGGTGCAGTAGAGCCATATCACCTAAAGTGCGCTCGCGTGGTGCTGGGGGTGTGCCACAGGCGATTTCAGCGAGCACCATTGGATGCATCAGCGCTCTGTCTTGGGTGATGAGGCTGACGAGTTGGCTGTTGGTGTGGCGAAAATGATCCACCCAAACTGAGGTGTCTATCAACACGTTCATGAACGTGCGGTTTTGGCTATTGAAGCGCCTCTGCGTGGTACATCGGCCATCTCAGGGGCTTTCCCACCCAAAGCCGCCAGCCGCTTGCCTGCTTGCACTCGCACAAAGGTGCGCATCGCCTCACGAAACACATCGGCTTTGTCTAGCTCAGGATCGATTAACTCAAGGGCTTTGTTGTAAAGCGCGTCGTCGATGGTGATGGTGGTGCGCACGATGTACCTCATTGATGCTTCAATTGATACGATTATGCATCAATTGAAGTATCCGTACTTCATCAATACGCCTCGCGCGTGCAGGCTCAAAACTGGGAAAGCCAGTTTTGAAGCATTTTGAGCATCTAGCCGGCATCAATACTGCGTGAAGTGCTATGTTTTTTGTAGTTAGTCACTTGGTTCAACCTACTGAAACGCCACCTCTGCAAAGCTGCGCAGTTTGCGGCTGTGCAGTTGCTCTGCGCCGAGTTCGCGCAGGATTTCTACCGCTCGCATGCCGATGCGCAGGTGTTGATCGACGCGATCTCTGTAGAACTGATTGGCCATACCGGGGAGTTTGATTTCGCCGTGCAGGGGTTTGTCGCTGACGCACAGGAGCGTGCCATACGGGACGCGGAATCTGAAGCCGTTGGCGGCGATTGTTGCGCTTTCCATGTCGAGGGCGATGGCGCGGCTTTGGTTGAAGCGCTGGCTGAGTTTGGCCAGGCCAAGCAGCTCCCAGTTGCGGTTGTCTGTGGAAGCGACTGTGCCTGTGCGCAAGAGTTGCTTGAGTTCACTCTTGGGCAGTTGTGCGACTTCGGCTACGGCTTGCTGCAAAGCGACTTGCACTTCGGCGAGCGCGGGGATGGGCACCCACAGCGGCAAATCTTCATCGAGCACATGATCGTCACGCACATAGGCATGCGCGAGCACATAGTCGCCCAGCGCTTGGCTGTTGCGCAGACCTGCGCAGTGGCCGAGCATGAGCCATGCATGCGGGCGCAAGACGGCGATGTGGTCGGTGATGTTTTTTGCATTCGCTGGGCCGACGCCGATGTTGACCATCGTCACGCCGCTGTGGTCTTTGCGCACAAGGTGGTAGGCAGGCATTTGCGGCAGGCGCGGGGGCTCTTTACCCAAAGCGTCTAAGGCTTCAGCAGGCAAACCCACGCGGCGCATCACCACATTGCCGGGCGCAACGAAGGCGATGTATTCGCTGCTCGGATTGGCCATTTCTTGGCGGCAGAGGTTGACGAATTCGTCGATGTAGAACTGGTAATTCGTGAGCAACACATAGTTTTGAAAATGCTCCGTCGATGTGCCGGTGTAGTGGCGCAGGCGGTGCAGGGAATAGTCGATGCGCGGCGCGGTAAATAGCGATAAAGGTTGAGCGCGGCCAGAAGCGTCAAACGTGCCGTTGGCAATATCGTCATTCATCGCGCCCAGATCGGGCAGATCAAACACATCGCGCATCAAGGCGCGGCGCTCGGGTGGGATATTGCCTTCGACATGGTCGTGATCGGCGAAGGAAAAATGAATCGGGATTGGCTCATTGCTCGTGCCGACTTCGAGCTCACCGCCATGATTCTTCAGCAGCAAATCAAGTTGACGGTACAAATAATTGCCAAACAATTCAGGCTTGGTGAGCGTGGTTTCAAAAAGCCCCACACCTTGGACGAAACCAAAGCTCAGGCGTTTCTGGGCGGTGCTTTGACGCTGCAAGCTTTGCGTGCGCAGCCGAACAACGGATAGCAGGCGCGCACACGGCCTGCTGGCAGTGTGCCGGCAACGAAAGCTTCTAAGCAATGGCGCAAATGCGCGAGACTGTTATCGTAAATTGCGGTGATTTGTGCCACTGCGGCCTGTGCATCGGTGAACCGAGCGGGCGCGATAAAGGGGGCATTGTGGGTGACGTTGTGATTATTTGAATTTTCCATGCAGAATGATACGCAGATTTTGATGACAGGCGATATGCAATGGCAGATAGTGGCAATACAGCGGTGGTAATTGGCGCAAGCGGTGGTTTGGGCGCCCAGCTTGTGCGGCAACTGCAATCCTCTTCAGATTTTGGGCAGGTGATCGGGTTGTCGCGCAGCAGGAGTGAGCATGGTGCGCCGCACTTGGATCTAACGCAAGAGGCAAGCATCACGGCTTGTGCTGCGTGGCTGAAAGATCGATGCAGTTTGTTGTCGCTGCGTTTATTGATTGTGGCTTCAGGCTTTCTGCATGATGAGGGCAACGAACCTGAGCGCAGCTTGACACAATTGAACGCGGATTATTTGGGTCGAGTGTTTGCAATTAACGCGATCGGCCCCGCTTTGTTGCTTAAGCATGTTTCGCCTTTGCTGCCGCGAGAGGGTGATACAAAAATAGTGTTCATCTCTGCAAAAGTGGGAAGCATCGGTGACAACGCATTGGGCGGCTGGTATGGCTATCGCGCATCGAAAGCAGCTCTCAATCAAATCGTGAAAACAGCATCGATTGAGTTGGCGCGGCGCAACAAAAATATCTGCTGTATGGCAATGCACCCGGGCACTGTCGAGACGGCTCTCA
This sequence comes from Allobrachymonas sp., assembly GCA_012036375.1. GTDB lineage: Bacteria > Pseudomonadota > Gammaproteobacteria > Burkholderiales > Burkholderiaceae_C > JANMDU01. The sequence continues at coordinate 8,159 of JAAUOI010000104.1, forward strand.
GTGATCCGTTTTCTAAAAAAGGCTTGAATGTGCGCTCGCCCGAGGTGGCCGCGCAAGAAATTTTGCAAGTGGTGCACACGCTGGATGCATCTCGCAATGGCAGTTTTATGGATTACCGAGGGCAGAGTTTGCCTTGGTGAGCGATACGATTCAATACAGCGATGGCTCGCCGGGTGGTCGGGTTTTGAAGCGCTTGTGTACCCAGTAATACTGGTCTGGTGCGCGTTTGACGAGCTGCTCTAGCTCTGTGTTCATTCTGGCGGTATCTACGCGGACATCGCGGCCGGGATAGTGACTCCAAGGCTTGGAAATTTCGATGCGGTAGCCGCTAGGTGTCAGCAAGGTTTGCACGCTGCGCACTTGAGCGCCAGCCAATCTGGCAAAGCGAGGCAGAGAAGTGACGGTGCAGGTATTGACACCGAAGAATGGCACGAATTCGCTCTGCGCCGAGCCCATGTCCATGTCAGGCAGCAAATACAGCGGTACACCGCTTTTGAGCGACGAAGCAATCTCACGCACACCTTCTTGACGCGAGAACAGGCGTACTGTGCCGTGCTGCTGACGGCCTTGCAAAATCCACGCGTCGACGGTTGCATCGTTTTGGGGTGCATAAATGGTGCTGAAGGCTCGCGATGGAGCAAGTTGCGAATTGAGCGCTGTCCAACCCGCATCAAGCCCCATGAAATGTGGGGCAAAGAGCACAGTCGGCTCGCTGGATTGAGCCAGTGCTGTGGCTTCATCGCTGAGTTGTAGGCGTTGCTTCAGTTGCTTGTGTGAGCCATGCCACAGCCAGCTTCTATCGAGCCAGCTTTGGGCAAAAAATATGAAGATATTGCGCTCTAGCCGGCGTATTTCCTGTGCGGAATGCTCCGAAAAACAGAGCGATAAATTGCGCTGCACAATCTTTCTGCGTGATCGCACGAGTGTGTA
>JAAUOI010000105.1 GCA_012036375.1 Allobrachymonas sp.
TCGCCCGCGCTCGGGGACGGCTCGCAGCGCATCGATGCCGCCTTCATCGAGTAAGCCTTTCCATGTGTACACGGTCTGCCGTGCTACGCCCACTGCCAAGGCAACCTGCGCACAGCTTTTGCCTGCCAGCAGCATGCGCCCAGCCTTTAATCGCTTCTTTGTCGCTTCGCTCAATGCCATGTCTGTATTCTCCAGTGTGACGACTGGAGGTATAACGCTTGAGGTGGCTAGCGGTTGTCATGAATTATGAGATTATCAATAATTGCTTGCCAATTTGGTTGCCGATCAACGCGCCGCCCGCTGCGCCAGCCACCGTGCCTGCGGTGGAGCCACCCGTGACCGATGAGCCCACAATACCGCCAACCACAGCGCCTGCGGCTGTGCCAATCTCTTGTTTGGTGGGCGAGCGCGTGGAGCAAGCGCCTAGGGCAAGTGCGCTGCACAGGATGAGTGCGCTGGAAATTCGGAAGTGTCGCATCGGGTCTCCTTGTGTTGAAGCGATGCAGACAGTCTAGCTGGATCAGGCTGTTTTTAAGGCAAAACAAGACGTAAGCCGGCGTAAATATTGCGCGAGGTGCTATCAAAATTGTAGTAATTCAAATGCAAAGTGTGAGATTCAGGCCGGATGTGTATCCAGAAATTGCAGCACCTGCGCCCGGGTGGGTGCGCCATAAGCGCCATCGCGCTGAGTGCATTTGAGTGCAGCTGCGGCGCAGGCGAATCGCATGGCTTGGCGCTCGTGCGCGGGGCTGCGCAAGGCCGGCATTTCAGACAATGCAAACAACAGCGCCGCATGAAACACATCGCCTGCGCCGGTAGTGTCTACTGCTTCAATAGCAAAGGCGCTGTGTTGATAGAGCACGCGCTCATCTGCATGCATCCACATCACACCGCGCTCGCCCAGCGTCACCGCAGCGTGGCGAGCGCCAGCATCAAGCGCTGCCGATAAGGCGGCTTGCCGGGTGAGCGCTTCGGGCGCATAGGAGTCAAGGCCAGGCTGTGAAAACACTGCCCACTGCGCAAGCGGCACTAAGCGTTGCAAGACCTGCTGCGGCGCAACATCGGCATCGAGCATCGAGAGTACGCCAAATTCTCGCGCCCAAATCAGGGCAGCGGCTGCGCCATCGCCCCAGCGCGGATCGGTGAGCACAGCCAGCGCACCTTGCAGAGATCGGGTCGATAGCGGCGCTGCCTTGGCCAGCGCATCACCCCGGTGGTTGAAAATTTGCCGCTCTCCGCGCGCATCCACAATCACAGACGATACCGAGGTGTGCCCGCCCGGCACTTGCTCCAGCCGCTGCACCACACCCATCTCGCTCAAGGCAGCTTGCAAAAAAGCCCCTGCTGCATCATCACCTACACGCCCGATCAAGTGCACGGGCTGGCCGAGCTTGGCGAGGCAAATCGCAGCATTCGCTGCCATACCGCCTGCGATTTGGCGGTAGGATTTAGCAGGCGTTTTGGTGGGATGCGTGGCAAAGGTCTCGATCTCAAATGATGATCCACCGCAGCATGACCCACACAGGCAAAAAAAAGACGACATGCCGCATGATAGCGGGATGTCGTCCGCAGGGAACGCTGGCGATTTAAGAGGCCGTGATCTTGGCCGCTTTGATCAAGCGACTCCAGCGCACGATCTCGGTGTTCAAAAACGCTGCGAAATCTTGCGAGCCTTTGGGGCTGACCTTGAAGCCTTGCACCTTGGCGCGGTCTTCAACGTCTTTAGTGAACATGGCTTTGATGATTTCGCGCGAGTATTTCTCGACGATGGCATCGGGCGTTTTGGCGTGGATCATGGCTGCCGTCCAGTTTTCAACAAACAAGCCTGGCATGCCTGCCTCCAGCACTGTGGGCACATCGGGCAGTAGCGGGTTACGAGTCAGGCTGCACACGGCCAGCGCCTTGAGCTTGCCGCCTTTGACGTTGGCCAACGATTCGGGCATGTTAGAGAAGATCACATCGAGCTGCCCGCCGATCAAATCCGTCATGCTGAGTGCACCGCCGCGATACGGCACATGCGTCATTTTTGACTTGTTCAAGTCGTTGAACAAAGCGCAGGTCAGGTGCGGGGGCGAGCCATTTCCGCTGTTGCCGGCGTTGAGCGTTTTGGTTTTGGAGACTTTGACTAAGTCTTGGAAACTGGTGATGGGGCTGTTGGCGGGCACCACAATCAGCATTGGCGAGCCGGCCAGCAAAGCCACGGGGCGCAAGTCTTTGGTGAAGCTGTAGGGTGCATTTGGAAACAATGAGACGTTGGCTGCATGGGTGAGCGTGATGGCCAGCAGTTGCGAACCGTCAGACGCGCCCTTAGCAACTTGCTCCGCACCAATCTGCGCATTGCCGCCAGCCTTGTTTTCCACAACCACAGGCACTTTCCATGCCTCATTTAATTTCTGCGCCACGATACGCGCCATCACATCAGTGAGGCCGCCAGGCGCGAAGGGCACCACATACTTGATGTTCAAGCCGGCCCTGGGGAAATCTTGAGCCAAGGCCAGTTGGGGTAGGGCGAGTGCAGAGCCTGCACCCAAAATAATGTCTCGACGTTGCATGACAACTCCTCTCAAAAAAATAGTCCTTGATGATGCCTCAAGTCATCACCCCTCAACCCGACAACAGTCACACATGTGATGATTTTTGGACGCTGCGCTCTACGCGCAGGTGCAGTAAATATTTGTATCGCCGATCAAGCGGTTAGCTTTTGCAGGGCTTGCATCAATGCATCGGGCACGCTCACGCCTGCATCGTGTGCTTTGCGCTCCAGCGCGAGCCTGCGCGCACCGGCCAAGCGCACGCCGTCGTCAACCAGCATTTCTTGCACCAGCACTTCAATGCGATCCAGATAGCTGTCGTTGCCATTCAGCGCTGCTGGATCAATCAACAAAACGCTTGGCCGATTTTGGGCTGGTTGCCTTCATCCACGAAGAAGCTCGATGCCTCAAAGCCGAAATGCGCACCAATCACTGCCGTCACCAGCAATTCAATGATGAGCGCCAGCATCGCGCCTTTGGTGGAGGTGGTGTTGCCCACGGCGAGCATGGAGCCTTCTAGCGCGGCTTTGGCGTCCGTGGTTGGATTGCCTTCTTTATCGAGCGCCCAGCCCAGTGGAATGGCTTTGCCTTCTTTGGCCGCCACCATCACTTTGCCGCGTGCGACCTCTGAGAGGCTTAGATCAATCATCAGTGGATCAGCATTTCGACGCGGGAAAATTGCAGCAATCGGATTCGTGCCAAAAATCGCATGCTTGCCGCCCGCTGCCGGCATGGCAGACGGTGAATTGGCAAAGCCTAAGCCCACCAAGCCTGCGGCCGAGGCTGCTCGCAAGTGATCCACAATCACGCCCGCATGGTGCGAATTTTTCACGCCCACGAAGCACACGCCGAGTTCTTTGGCCGTTTGGATGCCCTCGGCAATCGCTAAATCGCAAGCCGGAAACGCCAAGCCTTGGCCGGCATCAATCACCAGCGCTGCACCTTTGCGTTGCGCCACTTTCGGCACCGCTTGGCCTTGCGCACGGCCATTTTTAAATGCGTCGCGTATTGCGGCACGCGCGAGAGGCCATGCGAGGCAATGCCTTGCGCCTCGGCCAGCACGAGGCTTCGCGCCACGCTCTTCGCCATCGCATCGGATGCGCCAGATTTTTTCAATGCCGCTTGCACGAGCGCGTCGGCTTCTTGTAATGCGAGTTGCGCCATTTATTTCAATGCCTTCAAAACGAGATCGGCAATCATGAAGCTCACGCGCTCATTGCCCTCATAGGTCACGCCAGAGATATGCGGCGTAAGAATCAGGCCGGGGCAGGCTTCAAACATGGGCTCGGCGGGCATCGGCTCTGTGTCAAATACATCCAGCGCTGCGCCACCCAGATGGCCGCTCTTGAGCGATTCAGCCACAGCCGCCACATCCACAATATGCCCGCGTGAGGTATTGATCAAAATGCTGCCTGGCTTCATCAATGCAATGCGCTCTGCATTGAACAGGCCGCGTGTGCCATCAACAAGCGGCACATGCAGGGTCACGACATCAGCTGTGGCGATGACTTCATCCAGAGAAGCCGCTTTCGCACCGATTTGCGCAAAAGCTGGTGCGTCTGATTTCATCACGGGGTCATAAGCAATCACATTCATGCCCAAACCCTTGGCCAGCTTACCTGTGAGTTGCCCAATCCCGCCAAAGCCAATGATGCCCAGGGTTTTGCCCGCGGTCTCGCGGCCATTAGACAGCGCATTACGCGGCCAGCGGCCTGCAATCACATCATCGGTGGCAGCAAACGCGCCACGCAGTAGCAGCATGGTGCTGGCGATCACATACTCCGCCACTGACAATGCGTTGGCACCGGTTGCGGGGATGACTTGCATTCCTGCGGCTTCGCAGCCAGCCACATCAATATTGTCCAAGCCAACACCGAGGCGGCCAACCACTTTGCATTGCTTGAGTGCAGCCAGTAATTCGCCGCGCACTTGGGTACGGTTGCGCACGATGATGGCTTGGCAAGTGGCTGCTGCTGCGAGCAATTGCGCAGGCTTGTCTACGAGCTTGGGGTCGTAGACGACTTCATGATGCGCAGTGAGCTGCTCAACGGCTCGCTCGTCCATGAATTCGGTGATGATGATTTTCATTGAGTTAGCAATCAGAAAAAAGGACGCGAAATCCGCGAAAGTGATGCGAAAGTCGCAAAAAATCATGGGTATTTTTTGCGGTTTCGCGTCACTTTCGCGAATTTCGCGTCCTCAATATGGATAGAAGAATTAAGCCGATTCAAACAAGCGAGTCAACACAAACTCACGATGCCCCAGTGCTTCTGCCGCCGTCAAACGACCGTTCGCCGTGCGCAGCATGCATTCCAAGAGCTTGTCGCCAGCTTGATTCAGATCAATATCGCGCTGCAACAGGCCCGATGTATCCACGTCGATGTGCTCGCTCATCAGGCGCACGGTTCGTGGGTTGGCGCAGATCTTGATGACGGGCACGATGGCGTTGCCGATTACATTGCCTTGGCCCGTGGGGAAGAAATGCACGGCGTAACCTGATGCTGCGCACAGCGTCACCATCTCAGCGGCGGCGCTTGAAGAATCCATGAACCAGAGGCCAGGATGCGAGGGCACTTCGGCCTTGTCGATCACGCCATCGACTGTGCATTTCTTGCCGATTTTCTGAATGTTGCCTAGTGCTTTTTCTTCGATGGTGGTCAGGCCGCCAGCGATGTTGCCCTTGGTGGGTTGTGATTCAGACAAATCGGTTGTCTTGTGGCGATTGATCATGTCTTGGTAGCGGTTGAACATGAACATGAATTGATCGGCAATCTCAGGCGTTTTGCAGCGAGCCGCCACGATTTTTTCGCCGCCGGTGATCTCACTGGTTTCGCCGAAGCACAGGTAGTTGCCCAGTGGATGCAGTTTGTCAAACGCATTGCCGACAGTCGGGTTTGCGCCGCAGCCGGAGGTGGTGTCGCTCTCGCCGCATTTGGTCGAGACCCACAAATCAGAGATAGGGCAGACTTCGCGCTGCTTCTCGCTGGCCCACTGCACATACTCACGCGCCATTTTGGAGGCTTTCATGATGGTCTCATGATCGCCATGGCCTTCGATGCCAAAGCCCACGACAGGTTTACCCGTTTTGGCAATGCCATCGACGACTTTTTTCGTCCAGCCGTCTTCAATACCGATGACGACAACAGCCGCGACGTTGGGGTTCGAGCCCGCGCCAATCAAGGTGCGGAAGTGCAAATCCAGATCTGCACCGAATTGCAAACGGCCATAAGGATGGGGAATCGCCATCGTGCCCTTGATGTTGTGCGCCACGGCTTCAGCAGAGGCGTTGGACAAATCATCCAAAGGCAAGATGATGACGTGATTGCGCACGCCCACGCGGCCGTTTTCGCGGCGATAACCGAGGAAGGTGGTGTTTTGGTCGATGATTGACATGATGAATTCCGGGAAGTTGATGGGTGAGGTGAGGGATGACTAGGTAACGCGAAAAGCGCGAAAGTTGCGCGAAAAACGCGAAAAAATACCAAAAACCTTTTGATTTAAAACATCGGGAAAATTTTGCGTTTTCCGGATGCTCTTTTTCGCGTTACCCAGTTTTCTTTAATTACCAGCGCTTCGTCTTAATGTTATGGACGTGAGCATGTTCACCCGCTTTCGCGTCTTTCACGACCTTGCCCATGTCGATGCCGTATTTCCACACGGTATCGCCGACTTTCATGTCTTTCAAAGCGATCTTGTGGCCGATGGGGATGTCTTGCAAAGCGACCATGCTGGTGGCCTTGTCTTCGTCCATGATCCAGCCGTTTAGGGTCATGCCGGCTGTCACGCCTTCAACCACGATCACGGCGACCGTGTCTTTGGCATCGTGCAATACGTAATGGTTCATTGTTGCTCCGTGTAATGTGCGAAAAATTAGGCGAAAGAAAATACTCTCGTGGGAAAAGAGTGTACGCGGCGATTCAATTACGTCAATCAACTCATTTGAATGACTTGAATGACATCATGATTTTCTCTACAATGCAATCCATACGTCATTGTTTGCCCACACAACCAGCGCCTGTTGCGCGAAGCCGCTATGTCTCAACTGACCCGATCTCCACGCCACGCCATTGCCCGTTTCAGCACACGCTTGGATGCACCCGATGTGACGAAATTACTGCAACCGATTGTGGAAAGCGGCGCGGGTGGTGCGCCTTTGTATCGACTCGCCAAAAGTGCTTTGCTGCGCTTGTTGGAGTCCGGGCAACTCGGGCCTGGAGAGACTTTGCCCAACGAGGCGCAATTGGCCAATGCACTCAAGGTGAGTATTGGCACGCTCAGAAAGGCAGTGGACGAACTGGTGCATGAACACATCCTTGTGCGCCGGCAGGGCAAGGGTACGTTTGTGGCGCTGCACAGCCAAGATCGTTTCATGTTTCAGTTTTTCCATGTAGAGCCACGCCCGGATGTGTTTGACTCGCGCGTGGTGCCCGAGCGGGAGTATCCGGTGGTCGACAACTTGGGCTTTCAGGTGAGCAAAGCCACTGATGCCGAGGCGCATGTGCTGCGTATTCGACCCGATGATGCCGTTTGGCGCATTGACAACGCGTTGCGATTGAACGGCAAAACTGTGGTTCATGACCGCATCGTCTTGGCGTACAGCATGTTCAAAACGCTCACAGAAAAACGTTTTTTGGAGCGCCCAAATACGATCTACAACCTCTACCAAACAGACTTTGGCATCAGTGTGATTCGTGCGCAAGAGCGCGTGCGCGCGAGCGCAGCGAGCATGGAGATAGCGCGCGTTCTGGGGCTGCGAGCGGGCACGCCGGTGTTGGAGATGCATCGCTTGGCCACGACATTTGGCGAGCGACCGGTGGAACTGCGTATCTCCACGGTGAACACGCAAGCGCATGACTACGTGAGCCTGCTCAGTAAGCGCTGAAGTTAAATCACGCACATGAAAAATACGATTGATTTGGGAGCACTCTGCGCAGCAATCATGCCGGCTATAGGCCGAATTGGTCATGAAATTTGGCTCAAAAGCGGTGATGCATCGAGTTTGCAAGTTTCTGAAAAATCTGCGGGTGACATTGCCACGCAAATTGATTGCTGGGCTCAGCAGCAACTCAGTATTGTGCTGCTGCAAGCGTTGCCAGGGTCACTGTTTTTGGGTGAAGAAACTGCACAACAAGACGTTGCGCAGCAAGTGGCTTCTCGTCAAGCAGCTGGCGATCAGACTTGCAATACACCTACATGGATCGTTGATCCTATCGACGGCACAGCGAATTTCGTGCGCGGTTATCCGCAGTGGTGTGTCTCGGTGGGATTGATCGTGGGCGGCGAGCCTGTGCTGGGTGTGATTCATGATCCCAATCGTGAAGAGAGTTTTTACGCTGTGCGAGGTCAGGGCGCTTGGCTGCAAAGCCGCAGAGGATTGCAGCGCTTGCTGTGCTCGCAAACGAGCGAGCTGATTCAAGCCACGGTCTGCACCGTCTTCCCCAAACCGCGCTCTGCGCTGGTGCCGCAGTATTTACAAGAATTCAAGCGTATCTTGCCGCAGGTTGCACAGCTGCGCCGCTCTGGCTCAATGGCGCTTGAATTGGCGTATATCGCGGCCGGTAGAGCAGATGCGCTGTGGGAGCGCGGGATGGGCGCTTGGGATATTGCGGCGGCTTGGGTGATTTTGCAAGAAGCAGGGGCGCAGGTGGTGGCGTTGGATGGGCACAGCGTGTTGCAAAGTCAATTCCTCATGGCAGGTGCGCCCACTATCTTGTCGAAACTACAACCACTGCTAACGTCAGCAGGTCATGAAAACGGCAATTTTTAAGCATTTTTAAGCTCTAGCCGTCATAGAATGTGCGCGGAGTGCTATTAAATTGAGAGTAAACTCAGCGCGTTGAACCCAAATGTGCCAGCGGTAACTCGCGCGATGTTTTGACTTCACCCAGCGAGAAGCTGGTGTGCAGATCTTTCACATGGGGCAGGTTGATCAGCGTTTCCATGGCGAAGCGGGAATAGGCTTCTAAATCAGTGGCCATCACGGTAATCTCAAATGAGCCTTCGCCAGAGATATGGTGCACGTTCATCACTTCGGGTAGCTTCACCAAAGCCTCGCGCAGCTCGCGCGTGACTGCGCCCGTGTTCACATCGGCATACAGGCGCACGAAGGCGATCACGCCCAGGCCGATTTTGTGGCGATTCAAGCTCGCGTGATAACCGCTGATATAGCCCTCGGCCTCAAGGCGCTTGACGCGCCGCCAGCAGGGCGCGGGCGAGAGGCCGATGCGCTCGGAGAGATCGGCATTGGTCAAGCGGCCATCGCGTTGCAACTCATGCAAGATGCGGATGTCGTAGCGATCGAGGCCCGTGAGTATTTCCTCCACCTCGGCGGTGCTCGGCGCGGGCTCGGCGGTTTTGAGTTGCAAGGGTTTCTTGGGCGGCGCGGGGGGCTGAGATGCTTTACGTTTCGTGGGCATGATGATGAGCGAATGAATGTTGCGCAAACCACAAGATTGGCGCTAGAAAAAGCAAGAATTGAGCAGCTATTTGAAACGCTGACTCGATTACAGTCA
>JAAUOI010000106.1 GCA_012036375.1 Allobrachymonas sp.
CTCGGCTTTGTTCATCGGATTGACGGGGACGACCACGCAATCCAATCTCAGAATCGCAAAATGCGCAATGATGAGCTGCGGGCAGTTTTGCATGGCCAACGACGATTCTTTCGCCCTTTTGAGCACCTAGCCGGCATAGATGCTGCGCGAGGCGATCTGCTTTTTGTATCAACTGAGCGTAGGTGATGGTGGTATCAAAGTAGTGCAGCGCGGCTTTGTGGGGATAGCGCAAGGCACTCACAGTGAGGTTGTTCCACAGCGAGCCTGCGGGCACGTCGATTGCATGCGGGATACGCTTAGGCCAGAAATTATGATGAGGGCGGCGATGGGTCGCCAGATCGCAGGGCATCTGAACAGTCTCCTTTTTCTAAATTGAGCCTATCATGCCGTTGTCACAAAGCTTTGGCAAGATAGCTTATGAACTACAAATTTGATAGCACTCAGCGCATATTTCATGCTGGGATATTACTGATTTCATGCATAATTTGGGGTATGAGCACCTCTACATTAGCATTCGATCTCCAAGGCCATCGCGGCGCGCGCGGGCTGTTGCCCGAGAACACGATTCCTGCCTTTGACAAGGCTCTTGAGCTGGGCGTGAGCACGCTAGAGCTCGATGTCGGCGTGAGCAAAGAGGGCAGTATCGTGATCAGCCATGATCGGGCATTGAACCCAGAGATCACGCGCGATGCGAGCGGCGCTTATTTGACTACCCCTGTGCTGGTTCATCGCCTCACGATGGCCGAGCTGAAAACCTATGACGTAGGTCGCATCAATCCTGAGAGCCAGTACGCCAAGCGCTTCCCCGATCAGCAGCCCATCGATGCACGCGCATGCCCGCGCTGTCCACCCTGTTCAAGCACATCAAAAAGCTGGGCAACTCAAAGGTGCGCTTCAATATCGAAACCAAAATCTCGCCCGAGAAACCGAACGACACGGTCAGCGCTGCTGTGTTTGCTCGTAAGCTGCTCGATCTGGTGCGCGAGCACGGTATGCAAAGCCGCGTCACGGTGCAGAGCTTTGACTGGCGCACCTTGCAGATTGTTAATCAACTGCAACGCGGCCAAGGCAAGCGCGTCAAAACCTCTTGCCTCACTGCCCAGCAAGCCTGGGCCAACAACATCACGCCAAAATCAGACAAAGGCCCGTTCTGGACAGGCTCGGTGCGCGCCGCCGATCACCCCGATGTGCCCAGCATGGTCAAAGCCGCAGGCTGCAACATCTGGTCGCCCTACTTTGCCGACATCACGCCCGCCTTGGTGAAAAAAGCCCAATCGCTCGGCCTGCAAGTGATCCCTTGGACGGCGAATACCGAAGCCGAGATGATTGCCGTGATTGAAGCGGGCGCAGATGGTCTCATCACCGATTACCCGGATCGCGCGAAGGCGCTTCTGGCGCAGCGCAAGATCACGATTCGCTGATTCAGGCACAATCTCGGCTTTGTTTTTATCTGATTCTCAAGAAAGTTTCTCCATGTTTCACTCACTGTCCTCCCAGCGCCGTGCTGTACTCGCAGCCGCTTTTTCTACCCTCGCCCTTGGTCGCCTGCGGCAAGAAAGAAACACCTCCTGCGCCAGCAGCTTCGCCTGCACCCGCTGCCGCGCCAGCTCCCGCCCCCGTGAAGGTCTACACCGTGGGCACCGATGCTGCCTATGCGCCGTTTGAAAAAATGTCTGCCGCCAATGAAGTGGAAGGCTTGACGGTTGATTTGCTCAAGGCAGCCGCAGCCAAGGGCGGCTTTGAGGTGAAATTTGTCAACACGCCTTGGGAAGGCATCTTCAAAACGCTCGATTCTGGCGAGCGCGACATTGTGGCCAGCAGCGTCACAATCACGGATGAACGCAAGCAGACCATGGATTTCTCCAAGCCTTACTTTGATGCGGTGCAATTGATTGCTGTGAAAGAGGATTCCAAAGTCGCCCAGTTTGATGATTTGAAAAAGCTCAAGGTCGGCGTGCAAACCGGCACGACGGGCGATGAAGTCGTGCAAAAGCTGCTGGGCAAAACCAGCGCCAACATCAAGCGCTTTGAATCCACACCACTGGCGCTGCAAGAGCTGGCCGCAGGCGGCGTGAGCGCGGTGGTGGCAGACAACGGCGTGGTGCAGCACTACATTGCCAACAATGCAGGCGCCAAATTCAAATCTGTGAGCGATGCGAGCTTTGTGCCCGAGCAATACGGCTTTGCTGTGAAAAAAGGCAATGCTGAATTGCTCACCAAAATCAATGCTGGCATCGACGCGATCAAGGCCGATGGCAGCTATGACACGATCATGGCGAAATACTTTGGCGCCAAGCCTGCCATGGCCGCTGCGCCAGCTGCTGCTGCGCCAGCCTCTGCTGCATCCAAGTAAACTGGCGTATCCCACATCAAGGCGTGCTCACCTGAGGTGGGCACGCCTTTTTTTATTGCTCAAATCTTAGAAACAGATTCAATATGGATTTACGCTGGGAAATTCTCGCACCCTACGCCAGCCTGTTCGTCAAAGGCACGGTGATGACGGTGCAGTTGACCGTGATCGCGCTGGCCCTCGGTTTGCTGGCGGGCTTGTTCATTGGCCTGCTGACCGCCCAGCCGCAATCGGGCTGGAAAAAACCGCTGCGCTGGCTCTGCTTGGGCTATGTGGGCTTCTTTCGCGGCACACCGCTCTTCGTGCAAATCCTGCTGGTGCATTTCGCTTTCATGCCGATGCTGATTCACCCAAGTGATGGCGTGCTGCTCACCGGCGATCTGGCCCGCGAGTTGCGGCAAAACTATGGCGCATTTCTCTCCGGCGTGGTGGCGCTCACGCTGAATGCGGCGGCCTACATCAGCGAGATCGTGCGCGCGGGCATCCAGTCGATTGCGCGCGGCCAGGTGCAGGCGGCGCAAAGCTTGGGGATGAACGAACAGCAAAGCATGCGCCTCGTGGTGCTGCCGCAAGCACTGCGCCGCATGGTGCCGCCCTTGGTCAACGAAGCGATTACGCTGCTCAAAGATTCCTCGCTCGTCTCCGCCATTGGTTTGGCTGAACTGGCCATGGCCGCACGCACGGTGGCCGGCGCGTATTCGCGCTACTGGGAGCCGTATCTGGCGATTTCACTGGTGTATTTGGTGCTCACCGGCATCCTCACGCTGCTGGCCAAGCGGCTTGAAACGCCTGCTGAGATGAGAGGACGATAAGCCATGCAGGCTTCACAAGCACTCTCAGAGCTGGCGCACTTGAGCGCACAGTTGCCGCTAGCGTTCAGCGGCCAAGTGCGCACCACAGAGCTGGTTCAAGCTGCGCGCAACAGCACCTCGCTGCTGCAAGCCTTGCCAGACAAATACAGCCGCGTGCTGCACGATATTTTGGATCGTCTCGAATCCGGCGCGCTCTTCACTGAAGAAAGCTGCTCCTTCAGCCAACGCGATTTGCTCGATAGCCTCGCGGTGTGGATTGACAAAGCGCATGGCGCGTTGAATGCCGCCCAAGCAGCTTCGTCGCGCTAAAGTCGTTCGACAGTCACTCTAAAGCGCTGCGTGGCGCTTGAGCGTTTGTCTGCCCAGCGCCGCAATGGGCAAGTCGGCCTGGGCATGCAGTGCCTCAATCAAATGGCAGCGATCGCCCGCGCCATCGCACTGGCTGCGCAAATCAACCAAATTTTTCTCCAACTCGCGCAATTCTTTGAGCCGCTCGCGCACATGGCCAATATGCTCATCCAGTGTCGCTCGTGCGGTGGCGCAATCGCGCTTCTTGCGCAAATCCAACTCCAGCAAAGTGCGCACCTCATCCAGCGTCATGTCCAAGCTGCGTAGCTGGCGAATGAAGCGCAGTTGGTGCACATCTTCATCACTATAAAAACGATAGCTGCCCGCGCCCATTCCTTGCCGGGATATCAGCCCTTTGGCCTCATAAAACCGGATATTGGCGCTGCTGACACCACTCATCTTGGCGGCTTGACCAATCAAATAACCATGATGTGTTCGGGGATTTAATGGCGGCATTGCTTGACCTTAAAGTGACTTGAAGGTTTCTAATTTATGCATTCTCCTTCAAAAATCAATCCATCATGTCTGCACACTGTCACTCCCATGCCGCCGCCCCGACAAGGCAGGCCTCATCAAACGATCCACGCTACCGCCGCATCTTGTGGGCGGCTTTGCTGCTCAATGCGCTGATGTTTGGCGTCGAGCTGGCCGCAGGTATCGCCTCGGGCTCGGTGTCGTTGCTAGCCGATGCGATTGATTTTTTGGCGATGCGGCCAACTATGCGTTGTCGCTGGCTGTGTTGTCCATGGCTCTAACGGTGCGCTCCAAAGCGGCGCTATTCAAAGCAGCCTGCATGCTGGCCTTTGGTCTGTTTGTATTGAGCAAAGCGGCTTGGGTTGCTTTGGCTGGAGGCGTATCTGAAACGCAGAGCTTGGCGCTCACCATGGGTCTTGTGGCGTTTGCCGCGCTGTGCGTGAATGTGGGCGTGGCGGCCACGCTGTATGCCTACCGCAACGGCGATGCCAACATGCAATCCGTCTGGCTGTGTTCGCGCAATGATGCCCTGTCCAACATCGCCGTGATGCTGGCTGCTGTTGGCGTATTCGGCACGGCCAGTGCATGGCCCGATTTAGCCGTGGCCGCTATCATGGGGCTGCTCGCCATTTCATCGTCCATCACGGTTTTTAAATCCGCTCGTCACGAGTTGGCACACCCGGGAGTCTCTTCATGAACACGACTTATCCTTTAACTGGCCTGCATTGCGGCGCTTGCGTGCGCCGCGTGAGTGAGGCGCTCGCACCACATGCGGCGCAAGTCAGCGTGAGCCTGGCGCCGATGCAGGTGGTGCTCACCGATGCGCGCGCCGATCTGGCGCAGTTGCAGGCGGCGGTGCGCGCCGCGGGCGCGTACGAGCTGCTTGCAGCGCCTGATGAAAGAGTAAATTCAAGTGCAAATTTAAACCAAAATCAGACTCCATCCTTTATAGAATCTGCGCGGAGTGCTATTGAAATGTAGTAAATGAGCAGCGGAAAAGTTTCCTGCAAACTTATCGCCCCCTGCTTCTGATCGTGGCCTACATCCTTGCGGCGAGCATCTTGGTGCAACTCGGCTTGCATGCGGGGCATGGCATGGGTATGGCTGACAGCATCAGCCTGCACGAGACGATGCGCTATTTCATGGCGGGCTTTTTCCTCACATTTTCTTTTTTCAAGCTGCTTGATCTGCCAGCCTTTGCCAACGCTTATGCAGGCTACGACTTGCTCGCGGCGCGTTGGCAGGGCTGGGGTTACGTCTATCCTTTCGTGGAACTCGCGTTGGGCTTAGCTTATCTCGCCAACTTCGCACCAACAGCCACCGCGTGGGTCACGCTCATTGTGATGGGCTTTTCCAGCATCGGCGTGATCCGCGCGGTGATGAGCCGCCAAACGATTCGCTGCGCATGTCTTGGCACGGTGTTTCAACTGCCGATGAGCACGGTGACGATTGTGGAAGATGTGGGCATGGTGCTGATGGCAGCGGTGATGTTGTGGAGTTTCTGATGAAATGTTTCGCGCTAGCCGCTCAGGTTGGCACGAGGCGTGCAATGCAGCGAATTGAGGTGTGAGCTATTGCATAAACGGCCGGAGAGCAAATGTATTGCACTCAAACCAGCCGCAGGGCGCGATGGTCGTGTCAGGGATGGGCGGCGCGGCCATTCGCGCTCGCTATGACTTTGGCATGTTCCAAAAGATCTTGACGCAAACCAAATAGAAGAGCTGACTAGGCATTTGCGCGAGGTGCTAGCCGACCAGCACTTGCGCGTCCATCGTGCCAACGTGAGAGGCTCGCATGAAAAACAATGATTGCCAAAAAGCAACAAAAGCCACTATAAAAACAGGAGCACTCCGCGCAGACTTTATGCCGGCTAACTGCCAAAAACGCTTAAAAATCAAGCCTTCCGCAACGACCGCGACAACAAAATCACTGGAATCAATCCCACAGCCACCAGAGCCAACGATGGCAGCGCAGCCTCGTACAAACGCTCATCCTTGGCCAACTGATACGCCACCACCGCCAGCGTGTCGTGATTGAACGGCCTGAGCACCAAAGTCGCAGGCAGCTCTTTCATCACATCCACAAATACCAAAAGCGCCGCCACAATCGCACTCTTCTTCAATAAAGGCGCATGCAACCGCGCCAGCAACGCAGCAGAGCTTGCACCCAAGAGACGTGCCGAATCATCCAAATTGCGCGGAATGCGCGCATACCCGCTTTGCATGCTTTGCAGTGCCACGGCAGTAAAGCGCACCAGATACGCCCACACCACGCCCAGCACGGTGGTCGTCACCCAAGCGGCTGCGCCCCACTCGGGCTGCCAAGCTTGCAACGCACCCACAGGCAGTAGCAACCCCACCACGATCACCGCGCCCGGCAACGCATAACCCAAGCCCACCACATGGCTGATCGCATGGGTGAAACGGTTGTTGCTGCGCCGCTGTGAAAAAGCCAAAACGATGGCCAAGAAAGTTGCCAACAAAGCCGCAATGCCCGCCAGCTTGAAACTGTTGAACGCCCATTGCGCAAAACTGCCCCATCCCGTGGGCAATATCTCGTCGATATTCACTCCTCCTGCAATCAAAGGCCGCAGCATCATGAGCACCGGCAGCGCAAAACCCAACGCAATTGGCACTGCGCACAAGAGCTGCGCCCAGAGCTGACGTGAGCCATTCAGACGCACCGGCTGCGCCTCTTGGCTGCCCGCGCGCTGCCCCTTGGTTTGCGCAAAGCGCAGCCGCTTTTGCGCACGCCGCTCAATCTTCACCAGCACCGCCACCACGATGGGCGCATGTCCCCGCCGGTAAGCCCGGTCTGATGGCTCTGAAATATCCACCATCTCCATTTCTGATGCCAGCCGCTGAATATCGCTCAGCGCCCCTTCCAGCAGCAGCGTATCGCCCACCTGCACCACCAGATCATCCAACTGCCGCCCGATGTTCTGGTTCTTGCGGTGCACGCCAGCGGATAGACCCCATAGCGCCTGCGCAACCGCATCGACCCCATGCTGCGCCCGATCATGTGGCAGCCCGGCGTGATCAGCACTTCCACCGTGTTCGTCGCCACCGACGACAACTTGTCGATATTGCGGATTTCCTTGCGATCCTTCAGGTCAAGGATTTCGCTCATCGGCGTGCGCAGAACCACGCGGTCGCCCGCCTCCAGCACCACCTCCGCCATGGCGCGGCGCAAGGACGCATCGCCCCGCAACACATCGACCACCCGGATCGAATCGCGCTTGAACAGGGCCACGTCATCGGGCCGCTGCCCGATCAGCGTGCTGTCCTCCGGGATCGCCACTTCGGTGAAGAACTTCATGCGCGAGCGGTCCGTCAGCATCGCCGCCATGCTGTCACGGTCGGGCAGCAGCCGTTTGGTGAACAGCGCCAGATAAATCAGACCGATGACCGCACAGCAAATCCCCAGGGGCGTGATCTCGAAAATCCCGAAATGATCCAGCCCCTGCTCGCGCGCAACGCCGTCCACCACCAGATTGGTGGAGGTGCCGATCAACGTGATCGTGCCGCCCAGAATGGTCAGATAGGACAGCGGGATCAGCAGCTTTGACGGCGAAACCTGCAAGGCCCGCGACAATTTCATGAAAACCGGGATCATCACCACCACCAGCGGCGTGTTGTTCATGAACGCCGACATTCCGACAGTGCCGACCGAAAGGCCCGCCAGCCCCCGCTTGGGCGACCGCGTCACCAGTTTCAGCGCAAGGTTGCTCGCCCAACCCAGCGCGCCCGTGCGCACCAAAGCGCCCGCGAGGATGAACATCGCGGCAATCGTCCAGGGTGCCGCGTTCGACAGGGATTTGACCAACCCATCCTGCGGCAGAATGCCGAGGATGAACATCACCGCCGCCCCCCCGATGGCGGTCACCTCCACGGGATAGGTTTCGCGCACGAAAAAGATGAACATCACCAGCAAGATGCCCAATGCGGCATAGGGCTGCGCGCCCATCGAAAGCTCAATCCCGAACATGCCTGATCCTTGTCTTGATGGCTCAGACGCTTGCGGGGGCCTCAGCCCGCTTGCGCGGCTGCACCAATGCCACACCCGACAGCATGACCACAAGCGCAAGCCACACCCAGGGCGAAAACCGCTCGCCCAGCAGCAGCATTGCCCAGAAAACCCCCGTCGCCGTCACCAGATAGGAACATTGCGCGGCAAACACCGAACCGGCCCGCGCCGCAAGCCAGACATAGGCCGCGTAAACCACGGCATGCACGCTCGATGATGTCACCAGCGCCCATTCCGACCGCGTCCAGTCTGCCGCAAACGGGTTGAAGAACTGCCCCGAGGCCAGCGCCACCGGCAGGCAGATCACCGCGCCGATGACCGATGCGCCAAACATCGCCTGAACGGCATCCAGCCCCGCCGTGCCCCAGCGGGCCACATAGGTCGCCTCCATCGCGTAAAACAGCGGCCCGATCAGCGCAATCGGCAGAAACGCCGCCATCGCAGGCTGTGGCAGACTGCCCCCCGGCAGCGCAATCAACGCCACGCCCAGCAGACCCAGCAACAACCCCATGATCCGCAACACCGAAAACCGGTCGATCCCCAGGAGCAGCGCCAAGGGGAACGCCATCATCGGCACCGTCGAAATCAGGATCGACATGATCCCCGCAGGCAGATGCTGCACCGACAGATAAAAGGTAAAATTCGGGATCAGCGTCCCCAGCAGCGCCACGATCACATAAAACACCATCGCATCGCGCCGCAGCACGATCCCCCTTGCCACGCGGCAATGACAGCGCCCCAAGCACGATAGAACAGATCACCAATTGCCAGAAGATCAACCCGAACGGCTGATGCCCGCTTTGCGTGGCGATCTTGCCCAAGGGCTGCGTTGCACCCCAGCCCAGGCCAAGGATGCACAGCGTGCCCACAAACAGCCATCTGTCGTTCAAGGCAGCGCCTCTTCCAGCCGCCCGCCCACCCGGATCATCCGCACACGCAACGCTTTGCCCGTCCTGTCATCCGTTTCCACATAAACCCCCGACAGCGTCGCGTCGC
>JAAUOI010000107.1 GCA_012036375.1 Allobrachymonas sp.
GGTGTTGAACCGCTGAAGTCAATATCAGTGTTATCTGAGTCTAGGGCATCAGGCGAGCCAATCAAACTCGTGCTTTGCAGCAGATTGAACGAGTCACCGCTGCCCACAAAGGCAACGCCTTCTTCGCGGACAAGCACATTAGTGGTGGCGGCCAATGTGGCATTGCCTGTGACGCTGATCTTGTCGTAAGACGAAGCATTTTGCAAGCCAAAACGTAGGTTAGCCGTTGTGAAATCTGCGTCACCTGCTATCGTAAGTGTAGCAACTGAACCATCTCCACCTGGCGACAACGTGCCGCTACCGCTGTAGCCGCCAGTGCCGACATCTATCGTAGCGTTTCCGCCTGTAGTGATTAATCCATCATTGACGATGCCGGCCGAGCGCAGCAAAGTGGAGCCGCCTTCTAAGTAAACTTCGCCAAATGCATCCAAAGTCAAATTATTTGCAAATGTCAGCTGAGGTGCAGTGATGCTCAGATAGCCATAGTTTTGGAATCCAGTTGCAATTGACAGAGTGCTACCGCCTTGCGCGATCACTTGTCCGTAGTTGGCAATATCGCCGCTGCCTAAAACATGGCTGTAGAGTTGCAACACGCCGCTAGATCCGACCTCCAAGAGCTGGCCCGTATTGACTGTAATGGGTGATTCAATCGCCCAAGCTGCGTTGAGGGTCATATTGTCAATACTTGTGCTGCTCACACCAGAAGCCGTGCGATAACTGCCGCCCCCGCTGGCATTGAAATTCGTACCTGCTCCAATCGTGTGGTCGCCTAAGTCAAACACCAATTCCCCCGCAGTCACATTCAGATTGTCAGAGATACTGTTGTTCTCCGCGCCGAAGTAAATCTGACCACCCGTCGCGTTGTAAGAACCGCCCGCCACGCTCAAAGAACTGGTGCGGATGCTCAGGCTGCTGCTGGACTGTGCCTCCATGTGCCCGCCCGCATTCACAACCGTGCCAGCCTCGCCGCCTGTGGTGAAAATCTCCTGCGGGCCTTGACCCGACGATGAAATCAGCTGCGCTGAGCTTCCAATGGTCAAAACTGCACCGCCTTTGAGGTCGGTGTACCCTCCAGAGCTTTGCTGCAGCCAGATTGCGCCGCTGTTGTTGATGGCAATGCCATCAACTGTGCGCACGCCACTGCCACTGACCACCCAATTGGCTGCCGAGCCAATATTGAAGCTGCCCGAACCATCCAAGATGGATGCGCCAGACCAGTTACCTTGCGTCACCAAACTCACCGTGTGCGCTGAGCCAATCGTTATGCTGCCGCCCGATAGATTCAAGGTGTTCACGGTTAAATTACCTCCCGACACATTCACTTGGCCGCTGCTCACATCCAATCGAGAAGCAGTAGTCAAGCCCAAGAAATCCAACGTGCCGCCATTGACATGCAAGATGCCATCTAAGGTGGCACCGCTTTGAATACCCAAAGAACCACCAGAAATAATCAAAAGTGTGTCATCGCCCGAGCTTGCTGAAAAGCTTAAAACACTCAAGTCAGTGCCTGAATTAACGAAGATGGTTTTCGCACCGGAAGGGTTGATGATGACGGTGTCGCCTGATTGGGGCAAGCGGTTAATGTTATTGCTGTCTTTCCAGTTGGCAGCGACATCCCAATCGCCATCACTGCCGATCCATTCAATACTGCCGGCAGGATTCGCGAGGGCGACAAACTGACCAGAGCCTGTGCTGTTTTGGGTAGGAATTAACAAACCTATCCCGGAGACTGTGGCGAATCCGCCTGTAGGGGTATTGGTCGATTGGATCACCTGATAACTTTGCCCGCCTGCAAAAGCGTGTGTACCGGATGCAATCAGATCTAAAGTTCCATCCAAATCGACACTTCCCACGACCACAATGCTGTCATTGCTCACGGGGCTGAAGCCGCGAATGCTGAGCGTACCGCTGGAGGCATTGATGAAGTCACCATTGATCAGCAAGGCTCCCGCGCTGGCAATGGAGCCTGGGGCTAAAGTGCCATGATTTTCCACCGTGCTAGCAGTTAAGGTACCTGTTCCGTCAATTTTTCCGTGATTGATGATGTCATTGATGCCAGCATCCAATGTGCCTCCTGCCATCAACACGCGCCCCGTTGCACCGTTGGTGAAATCCCCGCCTGTCACGCGAATACGATTACTGCGCGTGATCATTAATCCATTTTGATCGAAGCTATCCGCCGCAATCGTGACACCCCCTCCCAAGGCACCCGTATCGATCCGGCCATTGGATGTGTTTTCGAGGTAGACCGTGCGAGCGCCAGAGCTTTGCCCGAGTGTGCTTTGTCCGCCTGCGTTAATGATCGTGCCGTCGTTGTAAATATAGGCATTTCCCAAACTACCTGAGTCAGCAGACAGGGTAAAGCCTGCGCCTGTGACGATAGCATTTGAATGAATATTGAAATCACCACCGCCCAACGCCAAAGTGCCGCCGCCCACGATGTTCAAGGTATTGTCGGCATACAAATCAAAGCGTAAACCGCTGGAAGAGTTAGGGTCGCTAACAGTTAGAGACTTTCCGTTGATATAAAGCGTGTTGTCTTGGTTAGTAGCGCTTCCGAGAATAATGCTGCGTGCGGTTGCGTTGGCTGTAGTGATCTCCACCTGATTGGGGCCGGAGGCGTCAATCGTCACATCATGCAATTGATTGGGTACGGCATTGCGTGACCAATTGCTAGCAGTGAACCAGTCTTCACCGCCCGGAGTCGCGGTGAGCCAAAAGTTACTGATACTGGCAACGCTAGCCGTCAAACGCTGGTTGGCGAACTCAGCATTCGCTGTGAAATTGATATCACCACTTTGATTTGTCCATGAGTATTGCGATGGTCCCCCAGTAAAACTACCACCGGCAGTCATCACTGTTGTGCAGACTCTAGCCCTGAGAAGCTATTCGGAGTGAACTCGCTGAAATTAAAGCTTGGTCCACTGGCGCCATTCAAAGTGATGTTGCCAGAAACAGCAATCTTGTCTGAGTTTCCTGGATCAAGATCAAAATCGATGTGTGAGCCTTGGTCTAATTGGAGATTGCCTGTGATTGTCAAAGTACCCAATGCAGATGTACCGTTCAAATCGCCTGGCTTGATGCTTCCACCGGATGCGATCGTCACCGTGCCGCTGCCTACATCGAGCGTACCCACACCTTCGATCAAACCTGTATTGTTGATTGAATTGGCAGACAGCTGCGCACCCCCGATCAAACTGACAGTCCCCACATTTTGCAGAGTGGCTGGATTCACGACATAACGGGCATTGCCATCTAGCTTGACCACACCTGCCGCAATATTGTTAAAGTTGTAGGAGTTGATGAAGCGGTCGCCTCCTGACGAATCCACCAAGTGAATTTCGCCAGCGTTGTTCACTGTGCCGCCGCTCGGGCCAAAGCCACCGCCATCAAAAATCGCGTATAACTGCATGGCGTTGGAATACAGTGTGCCGCTTGCCTCGTTGTTGAACTGGGCAAAGTTGTCCATCAAAATCGCATCCGACAAGGCACCCGCAATGAATTGCAAATAGCCTGAGTTGTCCCATTGGCCACCACTCAAATTAACAATGCCTGTCACATCGCTATCGCCTTCGGTACGGAGCTTGCTCGTGATCTTTCCGCCTGTGGCGACCAAAGAGGTGGTCACGGTTAGTTGATCGGTCAAGGGTGCGGAATGTGATTCAAGCGTTCCGCCACTGATTTCGAAGCGACTTGCAGTGACATTTCCAGCAATCGCCAAAGTACCGCTACTCATGCTCAAGGTGCCACCGCCGCTCGTTAAAAAGTTGCCTGTGGCTGCACTCGATAGCAACAAATTCGCGCCCTCCACTTCCAGCACACCCGCGCCAAAAATCGAATTACCAGAGGCTAAGGTGCGATCACCGGACATCAAACTCAACCGGCCATCAATTTGATAGTCGCCGTTAGTGTCCACGCCAGAGCCAGCCAATAAAAGCATGCCGCCTGTGATGTTGACTAAACCTTCGTTGTTAAATGGCGCGTCAATTCGAGAAATACCTTGACTGAACACCGTTCCACTGGATGTCAGTGTGCCGCCCAAGCTGGTCAACGTAGCACTGTCGAGCTGCAGGCTTGCGAGGCCTCCCACAGAGGATGCTGCAGTTGCGCTGTTCAGCGTCAGTGTTTTGTTGTTGCTGAGGCTCAGAATTTCGTCATCGGATAGGGTAAGCGTTCGCGCCTGGCCATTCACGTTACCCAAAGAAATTGTGTATTGACTACTCGCGCGATCTATCACTACATCTTCCATCGCGGTCGGCGTATGCCCACGACTCCAATTGCTTGCAGTTGACCACAGGCCGTCGGCATCCACGTTCCATCGATTCGTCACAGCGCTGACGTTAGCGACCAATGATGTCGCGCCGACGCTAGGTGTAAAGGT
The DNA here is from genome assembly GCA_012036375.1 of Allobrachymonas sp. Lineage (GTDB taxonomy): Bacteria > Pseudomonadota > Gammaproteobacteria > Burkholderiales > Burkholderiaceae_C > JANMDU01. Next base: position 4,382 of record JAAUOI010000107.1, read on the forward strand.
CACATCGGCAATCGCTGCGTTGTCCAGTGCAGCCGTGCCCGTTTTAGATGCATAGGTCATCAAAGTGAAGCTGTCACCGAAGTTGGCTGCACCGGCGGTTATTTCGCTGAGCTTCAGTGATGCACCCAAAGCTGCGCTGCCTGTGATCACCAGACGGTCGGAAGCTCCTGAATTTCCAAGGTCAAATAGCAGCGCACCCGTCGTCAAATCTGCGTTGCCTGCTATCGTTAATGTAGCAATAGAACCGCTACCGCCAGGTGCAATCGTGCCTGATGCATCATTGGTCAAACTGTTCGCGCCCACATTGACTGTGCCGCCGCCCGTCAAGGTGCCTGCATTGGCGATCCCAGCGGAGCGAGTCAAGGTGCTGCCTGCAGCAATGTCGATCAAGCCAGCTTGGGTGAAGCCTGTGGCCGAGAGGCTGACTGCGGTGTTCGCGCCGCTGATGTTGAACGCACCCGTTGATGTGTTCTGGAAGTTGCCCGCGCCCGACATGCTGCCACTGACACCTGTATTCCAATTCACGATGCCTGCATTGCTGAAATCGCTGCCGGTGCCAAGGCTGATCACGTTACCCGTGAAGAGGCTATTGACATTGACGGTTCCTGTATTCGTTAAATCGGCATTGTTTGAAAGATTCAGGGAGCTTGCACCGCTGTTCAGGCTGATGACGCCTGCATTGTTCCAATTGCGCTGCAAGGTCGCAGTATTCGTGATGGTGCTCACACCACTGGTGATGAGATCACCCGCGCCACCCAAGATTCCGCCGCTCCAATTGAATACACCTGCAATGTTGATATCCTCTGCCCCATCGATCTTGCCGCTACTCAAGGCCAAACTGGCTGCGCTGCCGACGGTGGAGTTCTGAGCCAAGCTCAATGTGCCGCCGTTGACAGTGAGTGTGTCGTCGCCAGTGAGTTGCAAAGAGCGCGGGGTTTGTGTGCCACTGGACAGCGTGATGCTTTGTGTATTCGTGGGATTGATGACGGCGTCTTCTGAACTGATCGGCACGTAGCCTCGTGACCAGTTCGTTGCGGTACTGTAGTTATTGGTAGCGGCATCGAGCCAGAAATTGCTCACAGCTGCAACGCTCAATCGCAAAGCTGAACCTGTGGTGGCCGATGTAAAGCTAACACCGCCCGAAGGCGTGATGATGGGCAAACTACCGCTGAAAGCTGTGGTGTAACCCAGTACATCAAAATTTTGTCCAACTGTCATGAATGGCGTGATCTCAGAAACGATGACATTCGCGCCAGCATTGGAAGAAATGCTGCCTGTCACGTTGAGCTTGTCGTAGGTTGCTGCGCTGGTTGCGTCGATTAGCAATTGGCTGTCAGCGGCCAGCGTTAAAGTGCCAGCGAGCTCCAGCGTGCCTACAGCGCCAACGCCGCCGGGCGCGATCGTGCCATTGTTGGCGTTGGTCAACCCAGCGCCGCCGACTGAAAGAGTTGAGACACCAGTGATCCAGCCCTTATTGATGAACGCATTCGATGCGGTCAATGTGCCGGTTTGCAAATTCAGCGTGCCAGCATGTGCCACTGCGCCATTGATCGTGAAATTTCCTGCGGAAGTGGAGCGGCGAACTGTGCCTGCGCTGGTGTTGTTCAGCGAAGAGCCAGAAGAAGTCAAAGTACCGTTGCCCTGCAAGTCAATCAAACCTTGGTTGAGGATACCTTCACCCAAAAGCAATGTGCCCGCACCTGAATGATTGATCGTGCCAAAGTTCGTCCAATCCACGTTGTTGGCCATACTGAAGGTGTTACCTGCGGTGGGCGCAATTGTGCTGGTTGAGCCCACTGGGGTTTGCCAAGTCGTTCCATTGGTGGAATTGATAACACCATTGCCCACATCCAACGCGCCGATCATGTCATTGTTGATATTTAGAGTGGTGCCGTTCTCCATCTTCACGGTATTGGCGAAAGTGAAGCCAGAACCGGTGTTGATGGTGAATTGACCCGCCTGAAGCGACAGGCTACCGTTTTGCAGCAAACTCGTGTTCACTCCACTGGTCAGTGTGATGTCGGCGGCCGTACCCGTTCGTAACTCACCTTTGCCTGTCAAACCCGCGCCAGAAGTCAGTAAAGTAAAACTTCTTGCGCCTTGCAGTTGCAAAATCGCCCCCGAGGCGACGTTGTAGGTGCCAGATTCTGTGCCTTTGTTGACGATCAGGGCACCTTGTTCGACTTTGACCAAACCGCTGTTGTCAAACTTGCCAAAGGTGGTGTTTCCAATTGTTCGCGTGCCGATGCTTTTTTGGTTGATCGTGCCTTGGTTATTGACGAGGCTATCCGTGTCTGAGTAGTCAATTACAGTGCCAGCTGATGAGTTCAGATTAATCACGCCTGTTGCGGCATTGGTCAAAGTTGCCTTGTTGCCTGCGCCTGATGTACCGATATTTAAGTTGCCTGCGCTGTTCAGGTTTATCGTGCCGCTGTTGACCCACAAGCCTTGCCCGCGTGTGAAGCCGCCCGTAATGGTGGATGCGCCCGTCGTCGTGAATAAACCCGTGCCATCGAACATACCGGCTGAGGCGGTCAAGCTGCCTACCGTCACTGCATCGCCGCTGAACAACACACCGCCTGTGCCCATGTTTAAAGTATTGATGGTTCGAGCAACGCCCGTATTGAGGTTCAACTGAGCGCCCAAGCTTACCGAGCCATCGGTAAGCACATCCAAACCCACACCAGCACCGACTGTCATGGAGCCGCTGACCAGCTTTAATTGACCAGCGCCTTCCAGCGAAGCGCCTGCGTTTAAGAAGCGAGATGAGGTAAGCGCCAATGTGGAACCAGAAGCCACGGTGTAGTCACCTGTGTCTGCTCCTAGTGTTCCGGCCGTGCCGATGCTTAAAGTGCCTGAATTGGAAATGATCGTGCCTGTGTTTTGCAATGCATTTTGAGTCACATTCAGGCGTGTCGTCGCCGATGCGCTGCTGGCATTGGTGATCGTACCTTGGTTGAAGATATTTCCAAAGCCGCCGTTGATGAAATCATCAGTGCCCGTCAACACTGTGTTGAGGTTGACCTGCCCGCTACTGGTATTGGTGAAGCTGACCACACCAGATGCGTTGTTAAGCAAGGTTGTGCTTCTGCCACCTGTCCAATTCACGACTCCATTGTTGACCCAGTTCAGATAGGTGGTTTGAGCGCTGCTGCCTGGGCCGCTGATATTGATGATGCCATTGTTGGTGAACTGCTGACTCGTATCAAGTGCTGCGCCTACAGTGCCGCCCGACCAATTCATCACGCCACCCGCATCAATCGTGATGTTGCCACCCGCTGTGACGGTGCCGCTTGCGCCGTTGGTGTGGTTGAATGTCCCGCCATTCAAAACCGACATGCCGCCAGTCACTCCCAAGCTCGTATCCAAGGTCAGCGTATCGCCTAGGTGCAAAGAATTGGCGACTGCGCCGCCCGCACTGGCCGTGACTGTGGGATTGTGGCTCACCACATCAATCCATACATCATGCGCGGCCGTGGGTGAAATGCCGCGCGACCAGTTGCTGCCAGTATTCCAAAAACCATCGCTGGTATTGATCCATTTGTTGGTCAAACTGACCGGTGTAGCCGTCAATACCCCTGGGCCAAGTACCACGTTGAAATTGCCTGTGGCTTTTTCAACCGTTGGGAATCCGCCAATGAAGTTGAGGGCTGTGCCAAGGGTGTAGGCCGTGCCAGCTGCGGTTAAAGCGGGCTCACTTTCTGTGATGCGCAAAGTGCCAACTGTGGCATTCAGCGTATCAGTCACGGCGATGCGATCACCGTTGGTGGCATTCGTGCCGATTTGCAAATCCAACACGCCAGTGCTGCCATGGTGAGATTGCCAACGATCGTCAGCGTTCCTAGCGCTGCGCCGCTGCCGGGTGAGATCGTGCCATTGACAATCAGCGTGCTGCCTGCGTTTGCAATATCCAAAGTTCCGCCACCTTGCAGCCAACCACTGCCCGCTGCAATCGTGGCATTTTGAACCCCTGCAATCGTCACGGTATGGCCCGCAGCTATCGTGCTGATGGTTTCAAAGCTGGTATTTGAGCTGGCTTTGAGTGTCAAACTGCCTGTGCCAGAAAACTCCACATTGGGCGCAGTCACTCGGATATTGCCGCCCGTGTTATTGAGTGTTCGGCTGATTAAATTACTGGTGCCAAAACCGTCGTCAATATCTAGAGTAGTCGTGTACATACCGTTGAGCAAATAAATACTGTCGCCTGCTTCGTTTCCAGTATTGATGCTCAGATCGGAGGTTTTCACGATTCCACTTGAATTACGCGTTAAAGCTACGGCGACCTTACTTGTTCCGCCGCCCGTGGTGGTGAGCGTGAATTTGCTGCCATGCATGGTCACTGGCGTATCAACTGATCAATATCGCCCTGAGCCGTGATGTTCACTGTCCCAGCGCCCGCATCAAAAGCAAATTAGTCCCACTGCTGCTGACACCACCTGCATTGCTGGTCAACTGATGTTACCACTGC
>JAAUOI010000108.1 GCA_012036375.1 Allobrachymonas sp.
CGCTACGCTACCAACTGCTGCCCTACATGTGGCAATGCTTTGAGCAAGCCTCTCAAAGCCATGTGCCCATCATTCGCCCCACGTTTTACAACTTCCCCAATGATGTGCAGTGCTTAGAAGACTGCGATGATTTCATGCTCGGAGAAGCCTTGCTGGTGGCACCCGTGGTGACCCAAGGCGCGACGCAGCGCCATTTGTATTTGCCTGCTTTGCCCCATGGCGAGCAATGGTTCGATTTCCACACTGGGCAAGCGGTCGGCGCTGGGCGCTGGCTGGAGCAAGCCGTTGATCTGCACAGCTTGCCGCTCTTTGTGCGACAAGGCAAACCCGTGGATGTGGCGGATGTACCAGCAGGGCAAATGCCTCGCTATGACGACCTCACGACACGGCAGCTTGTTTTTTAAACTGCGTCACCGCAAACACCAATACGCAAACCAAAGCCCCACTGACAAAGCCGCTCAAGTGCGCGGCCTGCACGACAGTAAATCCCCAGCTCGCATCGGCTCGCAGCGGCTGGCTCCAAGCCGCTTCCCAAATCAGCTTGGCCAGCAGCATCAGCGCTAAAAGAAAAGGAATTGCTTGGAAGCGCCGATTCACTATGAATTCAATAGCACTCCGCGCAATAATCACGCCGGCTACTGCATGATTTAGCCCCGAAAAACCGGCATACAACCGCACTGGTGGCCACAGCAGCAAGGCAGCATGCGTCAGCGGCCATGCGATGAGCAGCGCCAATGCCTCACGCGAGCCTGCGCCAGCATGCACGCCAATGATGCACAGGCACAGCAGGGCGAGCAGATTCACGCTCAGGTGTGCCGCATTCAAATGACTGAGCGCACCTGTCCACAGCAACCAAGGCTTGGCAGCGAGCCCATCTGCTCGCCAACGCAGCGCCAATTGCGCCTCCACTGGCAGTGTCCACACGAGCATGCAGGCCGCCCCCAGCAAGGCGCAAAGCATCACCCACGCTGTTGAGCCGTGCAGCAAATTCACTTGTTACGACCGAATTTGCCTTTGATTTTCGCCCACCAAGCGCCGGAAATGCCTTGCGCGAAATCATCCACAAAGGTGAACACCGCTGGAATCACCAAAAGAGACAAAAAGGTACTCGTGATCAAGCCGCCAATGACTGCCACCGCCATCGGGCTTCTGAAGCTTTGATCCGAGCCGCCCCAGCTTAATGCAATCGGCAGCATACCCGCGCCCATAGCAATAGTCGTCATCACAATCGGGCGAGCGCGTTTGTGGCAGGCATCCATGATGGCATCCCATCTGGCCATACCTTCGCGGCGAGCAATGATGGCGTAATCCACCAACAGAATCGAGTTCTTCGTCGCCACGCCCATCAGCATGATCAGGCCAATCAGCGAGGGCATCGAAAAGCTCTTTTGCGCAATCAGCAAACCGATGAACGCACCGCCGAGAGACAGCGGTAGCGCCATCAAAATCGTGATCGGTTGTAAGAAAGCTTTGAAGAGCAAGACGAGCACGATGTAAATACACAGCACACCGGTCAGCATCGCCAAGCCGAAGCTGGCAAACAGCTCGGCCATCACCTCGGCATCGCCAATTTCTACTTGGCGCACACCCGGTGGCAACTCCTTAATAGCAGGCAACTCAGCCACCTTCGCCGTCACATCGCCCAAAGCCACGCCAGAAAGCTCCACCTCAAACTGCACATTACGTTGGCGGTTGAATCGGTCAATCACCGCTGGGCCACCCGAGAGTTCAATCTGCGCGACTTGCCCAAGCATCACCGGCCCTTTGCTGCCGGGCATCGTCAAGCGCTCAATTTGCGACAGATCAGAACGCGCCGCATCATCCAAGCGCACGACGATTGGAATTTGGCGCGACGACACATTGAGCTTGGCCAAGGCTTGATCGTAGTCACCCACCGTCGCGATGCGAAGCGTCTCGCCAATCGCGGCGCTCGTCACGCCCAAGTCAGCCATCTTGGCAAAATCGGGGCGCACCGTCACCTCCGGACGCACCAGCGCCGCAGAACTTGCCACCGAGCCCAAGCCGGGAATCGTGCGCAAATCTTTTTCCAGTGCAGCGGCGGCTTGAGAAAGCGCCAGAGGATCTTCTCCGGTCAGCATGATCACATATTTCTCGCCTGAGCCACCTAAGCCCACTTTCGTTCGTGCACCGGGCAGATTCTCTAAAGCCTTGCGAATGTTGTTTTCAATCGGCTGCTTGCGTGGGCGCGTGCCGCGATCGGTGAGCAAAATCGTGAGCGTGGCTTTGCGCGCCTCGGCAGCGCCTCCGGGAGCAAAAGGATCGCTGCCCGCAGCGCCACCGCCAATCGTGGTGTAGATGGATTTGACATGCTCTACTTTGCTCACCAACACACGCGCCGCCTCGGCAGCAGCAACGGTATCAGCCAGCTTCGAGCCTGGCGGCAACTCGATATTGACCTGCGTTTGGCTGTTGTCATCGGGCGGAATGAAGCCTGAAGGCAATAATGGAATCAAAGACAAAGAACCTACAAAAAACAAGGCTGCGCCCAGCGCCGTCCACCAGCGGTGCTTCACGCACCAAGCCGCCGCCTTCATATAAGTTCGCATGATGCGGCCATCTTCACCCGAGTGCTTTGAGCCTTTCATCATGTAGGCAGCCATCATGGCGTGAGCATCCGCGCCACCACGAGAGAGGCAAACACCGCAAGAGCCGCCGTCCAGCCAAATTGTTTGAAGAACTTGCCCGCGATGCCGCTCATGAAAGCAGTGGGTAAAAACACGGCGATCAAAGTAAAGGTGGTAGCGATTACCGCCAAGCCGATTTCATCAGCTGCCTCCATCGCGGCTTGATAGGGCGTTTTACCCATGCGAATGTGGCGCTCGATGTTTTCCACCTCCACAATCGCATCGTCCACCAAAATGCCAATCACGAGCGAGAGCGCGAGCAAGGTCACCACGTTGATCGAGAAACCCAAATACGCCATGCCGATGAAAGCTGGAATCACCGAAAGTGGCAAAGCAATCGACGACACAATCGTTGCCCGCCAATCGCGCAAGAACAGCCATACCACGAGTACGGCCAGTAATGCGCCTTCGATCAATAATGTGAGCGATGCGCTGTATTCCTCTTCTACAGGCGTGACGAAGTCAAACGCTTCGGTAATTTGCAAATCTGGGCGAGATTTTTTGAGTTCTTCCAACGCGGTGCGCACGCCGCGCCCCGCTTCCACCTCGCTTGCGCCTTTGCTGCGCGTGATCTCAAAGCCCACCACCGGCTTGCCATTGAGCAAGGCAGCAGAGCGCGGCTCGGCAATCGTGTCTTGCACTGTTGCGACTTGATCAAGGCGGACGCGTCTGGCCGCCCCGCCTGTGGGGCTCGCATCCCCAAGCGCGATTTCCATTTGCGCGAGTTCTTGCGCAGATTTAACCGTGGCCAGCGTGCGCACGGGTTGCTCTGCCGAGCCGAGATTGGTGCGGCCACCTGCCGTGTCCATCTGAATCGCACTGAGCTGTCGCGACACTTGCGAGGCCGTCACGCCCAGCGATTGCATCTTGCCCGCATCCAGCGCGACACGCACCTCGCGATTGACGCCACCCACCCGCGTGACTGCACCTACACCTTTGACAGCAATCAGTTTGCGTGAAATCGTGTCATCGACAAACCACGACAGCGCCTCATCGTCCATTTGGCTTGAAGCAATCGTGTAAGCCAGCACGGGTGCGCCAGATAAGTTGAGCTTGTTAATGACCGGGTCACGCAAATCGCCCGGCAAATCCGCCCGCACTTGGCTTACCGCCGAGCGCACTTCATCCAGTGCCTCTTGCGTATCTTTTTCCAAGCGGAATTCAGCGGTGATCGTGGCCACACCGTCCTGCACTTTAGTGTAAATATTTTTCAGGCCGTTGATGGAGGCGATGGCGTTTTCTAATTTGCGAGCTACGTCGGTTTCCATCTGCCCGGGCGATGCGCCAGGCAAGCTGGCGGTGATCGTGATATTGGGTACATCCAGATCAGGGAAGTTTTGCACCTTCATGCTGTTGTAGGCAATCACCCCGGCGAAGGTGAGCAGCACAAACACCATGATGGCGGCAATCGGATTTTTGATACTCCAGGAAGAAACATTCATGGCGCTATCCTTACTTGGCAATCACGCGAACCGTGTCGCCATCGGCCAAGAATGCAGCGCCAGAGGCCACAAAACGTTCACCTGCTTTCGCGCCCGACAGAATCTCCACCGCATCGCCGCTGCGCTTACCCGTTTGTAATTTCACCTGTACCACTTTGTTGTTGGTATCAATGCGCATCGCATACGTGAAGCCATCGCGCAGCACCAAGGCTTGCTGCGGCAGCGTGAGTGCGGTTTGATTGCCCAGCTTGAATTCGCCGCGTGCATACATACCCGCTTTCAAATCGGGATGCAAAGGCACATCCACGTACACGAGCGCATTGCGCGTTTGTGGATCAACTGTCGGAGCAATCACGCGCACCTTGCCCTGCACTTGCGCGCCACTGGCCGCCGTCACCGTTGCCGCTGTTCCTGGCTTGACCTTGGCAATCTCGCTGCTAGTCACTTCTGCTCGCCACTCCAGCCTGCCTTGGCGCACCATGCGAAATAGCTCTGCACCTGCACCCACCACGGAGCCGACAGTGGCTGCGCGAGCGGAGATCACGCCGCTATCGGGCGCGGTGAGCACCGCATGATTGGCACGCACTTGCGCTGCCGTCAGCATGGCTTGAGCCGCTTGCACCCGTGCGCGAGCGGTAGTCTCTTGCGTGCTGAACTGCGCGATTTGCTGGGCAGACAATGCGCCGGTGTCTTTGAGCGGCGCAGCGCGTTGCACATCGGCGCTGGCTGCTGCGAGCGCTGCTTGCGCTTCGGCTAAGCTGGCTTTGGCTTGCAGCAAATCGGCCTGCACCGTCTCACTGGCAAAGCGAGCCAGCACTTGGCCTTTTTTCACCACATCGCCCACATTCACGCGAACTTCTATGAGGCGTAGCCCGTTAACTTCCGCACCAATGCTGGCTTCTTGCCAAGCGGCCAATGAGCCATTGGCGGCAAGCTGGAGCGCGAGTGCGCCGTTACTCGGACTGACCGCCGTCACGCTCAAGGCAGCTTTTGTCGCAGGCGCTGAGGCGGCAGGCGCAGGTTGCGCCTGGGTTTTTGAGGAAAATAAGCCGATAGCCGGCAAAGAAACTGCGCCGAATGCTATCAATGTGATAGTGAGAGATTTTTCGTGAAGTTCATGATGAAGAATCTATAAGGTGTCATGGGAGCGATCTGCAGCGGTCTCTTGATGCAATCAGCGGCTCGCATTCTGAGCCACTGGCATTTGCGGATTCCATCCGCCGCCGCTGGCGCGATACAGCGAAATCCAAGCATTGATGCGATCGCGCTCCACCGCCAATTGGCTCTGCTGTGCAAACAATGCCGTGCGCCGCGCATCTTCTAGCTCGACCAAGCTGGCCAAGCCCGCGCTGTAGCGCGCTTGCGTGGCGGCGAGTGACGCAGCATAGCCTTCAGCGGCGCTTGGCTTGCGTGGCTCGAAGTTGCGTCGAGTTCAAATTCACAAGGCTTTCTTCCACCTCGCGCACCGCCTGCCGCGCTTTGGCTCTGAGGCTGATGACGGCTTCGTCATACGCTGCTATGGCGGCTTGCGTATTGCTGCGAATGGCAGCTTGCTGCGTGAGCGGCACAGTCAGCGCAATCGGGCCCAAGCTCCACGTGCTGCCATCGGTGCTCACGCCCAGCTGGCGATTGCTCGCCACTCCAATGCTGCCACTCAGACTCAAACTGGGGTAACGCGCCGCATCGGCCGTTTGGATTTCAAAGGCCGAGCGCGTCACGGCCAGTTGTGCAGCCGCAATATCAGGGCGCTGCGCGAGCATCTGAGCCGGCACTTGCGTGACCGCATTTGCTACTGAAAACAGAGCATTCTGCGCAGATAATACGCCGACTTGCACTTGATTTGCCTTTAATTTCTCACGCAAGACAGGCTCTTCCATCCCGCTCAAGGCCACCAAGGATTTAACGAGTGCATCACACTGCGCCTGCGTGCTGGAGACCGAATTGGCCGCATCAAAGCTGCTGGCTCGCGCCAATTGCGCTGTGGCTGTTGGCGACAAACCGGCTTTTGCGGTGAGCTCGGCCAGACGCGCGGTTTCCGCACGCGAAGCCGCATCACGCTGGACGATAGTCAGTTGCTGCTCACAAAAGCGATAGGCCATGTAGTTGGAGGCCATCTCAGCGGCCACTGCCACCCGCGCCTCATGCCAGCCTAGCTCTGCGCCGCGAGCAGTCAATTGCGCCGCATTGAGGGTTGCGCTGTTGGCACCCCACAAATCAATCTCCCAAGAAGCTTGCGCACTGGCCGATAACGACGTGGCCGGCGGTGCTTTGGGCGCTATCACGCCACGGCTACCCTGCACGCCAATCTGAGCCTGTGGCAGTAAGGCTTGTTCCGAGCGCACCACACTGGCGCGAGATCGTGCAATGCCCGTGAGCGCTCCAGCCAACGTCGCGCTTTCGCGCTGCGCGGCTTGCATCAGCTCGTTGAACACCGGATCGCCCAATTGCGCCCACCAATTGACCAATTGCGCTGCACTGCCGCCATGCGGCACTGTCGCAGGTAAAGCGCTTTGCCAAGCCGCAGCCGCTTGTATTTGTGCATCACGCTGCGTTTGCGCTGCATCGGGCCGCTTGAGATCGCTGGCGCAGCCAGCTAACAGCGCCACAGCGGTCATCGCAGCAGAGAATTTGAGTCGTCGTTGCATCATCATCCTTCCTTTTTCCGGCGCATTTGTTCAGCTTGCACCATCGCGCGAGCAAACATCACAAACCGTTCGCCCATCACATCCAGCGCTTTGGACGACGAGACCAAACTCGGCCTCACAGCCACAAACACATCATGCGCCACATACAAAAATACACCTTGCGCCACAATTGAGAACGCCAAGCGCTGCACATCATCATCTACTTTTTTGATACCAAGATGACGACACAGCACTTTGACCAAGGCCTTTTGATAAGGCGCTATGCCACCTTCAATCTCCTCCTGCCACAAACCCGTCGGCTCAACCATTTCACGCATGTGCAATTTGGTGCATTGCCGCGCTAATTCACCCAGCTTAAGAGGCTCAATGAAGCCGCTGTACAGGCCATGCAAGGCTTGCTCCAATGACATCGTCGGATCATCAAATAACTTGATGTCGTCATGTGGCTGGCCCATAGGCTCAATGAACGCGGCACGGTAAACGCCTGCTTTGTCGCCAAAGTAATACTTGATCGCCGCCACATTGGCCTGCGCAGCATCGGCAATCATGCGCGTGGAGGTTTTCTCAAAACCATGCTCCGCAAAGCAGCGCAAGGCGGCATGCAAGAGACGCTGGCGTGGTTCGGAATTCTGGTTTGGGGGTGGCTGATCTGACATGGGTTGGCGATGATACATGATTTAATCAAACGTTTGATTAACTTATTGTTTCATCCCCCTATACCCAGATGTTATGTGGGCTTTCAGAGCTTCTTAACCCTACCCTAGGCGTATGAGCCGAAGCCTTCTGCGGCTCGGACTCCTAGCCCGGATTGGACATGTGGTTTGGCGCCCCTAGTCTTACTGATGACCTTTGTGGTTCATCACATTGAGCATCTACGCCGCAAATTGAATGAGCGGACGCTGCATAGCTGCCCTTATCATCTGCGCATGGATTGGTCCTCTGCCCGCGTCTCGTTCTTTCTCGCCCTCATCACGGCCATCGCATTGCTGCCGCTTGGCCTGTGGCTGGGTCGCTGGTTGGCGTTCACCACCAGCCGCGCCAAGCCATGGATTGAAGCCCTGATTTTGCTGCCGCTGCTGCTGCCGCCCACGGTGATCGGTTTTTACTTTCTCATCAGCTTCGGCCAAAGCACCGCACTGGGGGGCTGGCTGCAACAAACACTGGGGCTGCGCCTCGTTTTCAGCTGGCAAGGGCTGTTGCTGGCATCGCTGCTGATCAATATTCCCTTCATGGTGCAGCCGATCCAACGCGCGTTTGCCAGCATTTCGCCGTCCGTGCGCGAAGCAGCTTGGGTGGGCGGCTTGAGCCCTTGGCGCTGTTTTCGCCTGATTGAGCTGCCGCTGGCAATGCCTGGCGTGATTGCCGGTGTGGCGATGACGCTGGCGCATACGCTCGGTGAGTTTGGCGTGGTGTTGATGGTGGGCGGCTCGATTGAGGGCGAGACGCGCACACTCTCGATTGCGATTTACGACCGCATGCAAGCTTTTGATGACAAGGCTGCTCATGCGATGGCGGCCAGCCTCGTGCTGTGTTCGTTGGCCACCTTGGTGGTGGTATTTGTGAGCGAACGCGCCCGCCTGCGCCAGCACAGCCGATGAACGATTCCAGTTTGCCACTTTCAGCGGATGCCCAGCCACACGCCGGGCTGCATCTGCGTTTGATTAGCCAAGCCCCTGTTGCACTGGATGTGACGCTTGACTGCGCACCGGGCGAGTTGATCGCCTTGGTGGGCGCTTCGGGCAGTGGCAAAACCACGGTCTTGCGCAGCTTGGCAGGCTTGCATACCCCGACAGATTTGCAAGGCCATATTCGCGTGGGCGGCCAAGATTGGCTGCATACGGTGCGCGGCATTTGCCTGAAACCGCAGGCTCGGCGCGTGGGTTTGGTGTTTCAGCACTATGCCTTATTCCCGCATTTAAATGCTATTGATAACATAGCACTCTGCGCAGATTCTATGCCGGCAAGTGGCCAAATTGGCAACAAAAAGCAGGCTTTGGCTTGGCTGGAACGTATGGGTCTGGCAGAGCTGGCGCAGCGCCCCGTGCAACAGCTCTCAGGCGGGCAGCAGCAGCGCGTGGCGTTGGCGCGGGCGCTGGTGC
>JAAUOI010000109.1 GCA_012036375.1 Allobrachymonas sp.
TCCTCGCAGGCGAAAAATCTGCCTTCGCCCTCACCCGCCCGCCCGGCCACCACGCCGGCCCCGGCTACATGGGCGGTTATTGCTTCATCAACAACGCCGCAGTCGCCGCGCAAGCCCTGCGCTCAGGAGGTAAGCACCGCATCGCCATCCTCGATATCGACTATCACCACGGCAACGGCACCCAAACCTGCTTCTACGACCGCGCCGACGTCTTCACCCTCTCCCTCCACGGCGACCCGCGCACCGAATACCCCTTCTTCCTAGGCCATGCCGACGAACGCGGCGCAGGCGCAGGCTTGGGCTTCAATCTCAACATCCCCCTGCCACGCGGCACAGCCTTCGCCACATGGTTCGCAGCGCTTAACCAAGCCATAGAAGCCGTGCGCAACTACCAAGCCGACGCCCTCGTCGTCCCGCTCGGCGTAGACACCTTCGAAGGCGACCCCATCTCCGGCTTCAAGCTCAAAAGCGCCGACTATTTACAAATCGGCCAAGCTTTGTGCCAGCTCAATCTCCCCACCGTCTTCACTTTCGAAGGCGGCTACGCAGTGAGCGAAGTCGGCGTGAATGTGGCAAATGTGTTGGAGGGGTTTGGTGCTTAGACACTACTTCTTTTATAGCACTCCGCGCAGATTTCATGCCGGCTAGAAGCTGATTTTGCTTAAAATCTGCAATGACTACATCGCCTTGAATTTAAAGCGTTTTGAGCACCTAGCCGGCATAGATACTGCGCGGAATGCTATAGAAAGTGTAGTAAAAAAACTGTCAATTCAAGGCGACCAAGGCATCCAACGGGCTTGCCGTGCCACCCGCAGCCACTTTCAGCACATGCGTGTAAATCATCGTCGTTGACACATCCGAATGCCCCAGCAGCTCCTGCACCGTGCGAATATCCGTACCTGCTTGCAGCAAATGCGTGGCAAAACTATGGCGCAGGGTATGAACGGATACCGGCTTGATGATTCCAGCCAGCGGCACAGCCTTTTTAAGTGCCCGTTGCAGGCGTTCTTCAAACAAATGATGCCGCCGCTCCACTGCGCTGCGCGGATCAATTGACAACGTGGGCGAAGGAAACACCCAAAACCATCCCCAGCTTTTTCCAACCTGCGGATATTTGGCTTCCAAAGCGTGCGGTGTTTCCACGCCGCCACGCCCTGCCTCGCGATCCGCCTCCCACTGCTGACGCGCCACTGATATTTGCCGCCTCAAGGCTGGCAACAAAGCGCGCGGCAGTATCACAACCCGATCCTTCCCACCCTTGGCTTCGCGCACCACAATCACCTGCCGATCAAAATCCACATCCTTCACCCGAAGGCGCATCCCTTCCATGAGGCGCATACCCGTGCCATACAAAAGCTTGGCAAGCAAAGCGGTGATGCCATCCATCTGAGCCAGCAAACCAGCCACCTCATCTTTGGTTAACACACTCGGAATACGCCGCTTTTGCTGCGGGCGGCCAATATCATCCAGCCATGGCAGCTTGATGCCCAAGACCTCGCGATACAAAAACAAAACTGCGCTTAGGGCTTGGTTGTGAGTTGATGCTGATACCTTACGTTCACTCGCCAACATCGACAAAAATGCTTGCACCTCTGGCGCACCCATGTCGCGTGGATGCAGCATCACTCCACCCCGCCCATGCCAGCGGATAAAAAACTTGATCCAGTGCAGATAGGTTTTCTCCGTACTCAAGCTATAGTGGCGATAACGAATCTGCTCCCGAACCTGATCCAACAGGCGCGGAGACGGAGCAGAAGCAGTGCCGGGTTTCATGAATTCATTATAACTGTTAATAAATACAGTGTTATTGATGTAAGTTAATGATTAGCAAGTATTTTTAAGAATTTTTATGCCCAACTTATACCGCAGCGCCATTTTGTACCGCAGGTTTTGCGGTATACATTACGTTAGATTGCACCCATGCAAGTAGTCGGAACAGTCGCGCAGACCTTTGCAATTTCCGGCCGAGGCATCGGCGTGCTCTTCGTAGATTCGCCTGATCACATCAGCGAAATTCCTAGACTCGACGTGGTTGTCGCTCGCCCGGACGGAACCTCCGCAAGTTTCACCGCTTCTCGCGAGTTCGCGCTGCTTCACCACAATTCTCCTGACGGCGAGGTTGTTGCGCTCATGGTCCTCGGCGCTGGCGTCCAAGACATTCCGGTTGGCTCCATCATCAGCACTCCGGCGGGGCTGCAATCTAACTATGTGTTCAAGCCGACCGCCGAGGAAGTTGCTCGTATCATCCACACACCGTCGCGCGGCGGCGGCTTAACACGGCGTTAGTCTGCCACTACGATTTCTGTAGCAGCTAGCGCAGTGTTGATGAGAGCAAGTCATTATTTCGGTCTTCATTTCTTCAATGAAGAGCACTCATCGGATGCGTGGTAGTTTTTTGATGCTGGGGATGAGCACGGAGGCAAAGTTGCTTTTCGTCTACCATTGCAAACCCTAACAAGGTTCTGTGATTCGTATCATTTCAGCCCGCAAGGCAACCAAGCGCGAAAGCGCGTTTTACCAAGGTGCAATGTCTTGAAAGCTGAGTACGATCTTTCTAAATTGAAATTTCGCAAGAACTCTTATGCATCCAAGCTGAAAAAATCCGTCACGATGCGGCTTCTCTGATGATGTGGTGGTGTATTTCAAAAGCATGGCCGATGAAGCGGGCGTGCCTGACCAAAGCCTCATCAATTTGTATTTACGCGATTGCCTTGCGAACAGCCGAAAGGTGTAAATCAGGTGGCCGCAGGCGGTTTGATTTGCAGAGCGCTTTATAGATAGTGATTTTTAAGCTTTTTAGGTCACTAGCCGGCAAGAATACTGCGCGGAGTGCTATTGAAAGGTGAGCGTTTCATAGCTCTTCCGTTTTGAATTCGCTATACCCTTCGTAGTAGTAGCTCACGTCGATGCCTTTCATGAACAGCTCGCGGTCGTCGATTCGGTCGGTCAGGGCTTGCTGGAGCAAGGCTTTGATTTCTAGATCTTTGACGACGCTGCGCTGCATGGCGGAGAGATATTCTTCCTTATCGACGCGATTCCAGTCCACCACTTGCTGGATTTCTTTTTGAAGATCAGATCGAGCCAAATTCGCGTGGCGCGGCCATTGCCTTCGCGAAAAGGGTGCGCCACATTCATCTCTACATACTTCTCCACGATTTGATCAAAATTGCTTTGCGGCATCTTGTCAATATGCTGGAGCGATTGCGCCAAATACATCAGCGGCGCAAAACGAAAATTTCCTTTGGCGATGTTGACCTCACGGATTTTTCCGGCAAAGTCATAGATGTCGCCAAACAAATAAGCATGGATGAAAGACAGCCCCGAAAAGCTTCCCACTTCAGCGCGAGCCATGTCGCCTGAATCAAAAAGCTGCTTGGCTTTTTGCTTGCTGATTTTTTCTTCAGCCTTGGCCAGCTCGATTTGATTGGTAAGCCCCAGCTTGTTTGCCAGAATCATTTGCAAACTCCTTGTGATTGCAACATCTTAATGCAGTCAAGAGTCATGCTTGAGTATTTCAGTTTTCACTGAGATTTTCAAGCCTTTTGAGCTACTAGCCGGCAAAGATACTGCGCGGAGTGCTACTATTTTTATAGTGATTAGCTGTACGCAGGCAGCGCCGCAATGCGCGCTCTGGCGGCGGCGTATTCGCGCTTCAAGCGTGCGACGAGATCGCCAGCAGAGGTGACTTCTTTGATCACGCCGATGCCTTGGCCGCAGCCCCAGATGTCTTTCCAGGCTTTGGCGGTGCTTGCGCCTTCGCTGGTGCCGAAGTTCATCTTGCTGGGGTCGCTGCTGGGCAGGTTGTCGGGGTCCATGCCGGCGTTTTTGATACTGCCTTTGAGGTAGTTGCCGTGGACGCCGGTGTAGAAGTTGGAATAGACGATGTCGTCGGAATTGCTCTCGGTGATCATGTTTTTGTATTCGTCGGCGGCGCGGGCCTCGTGCGTGGCGATGAAGGGCGAGCCGATGTAGGCCAAATCTGCGCCCGCGTATTTGCCTGAGCCTGAAAGAAATCTAGTAGGTTGTTCGATCAAAGCCAGATTTGGCACAGTCGAGGTGCGAGTATTCGATACGCCCTTGTCGGGCTAAAAGGCAGTCTCCATTGCAACCCTCACCCAGCACCTGACGGCCTCAGCTCTGTGCCATCAACTTGAGTTACCTATGAACATCGAAGCCATACAGACATCCACGATCTAAACCTCAAGCTTACAGAACCACGCAATCATGCGATCTGCCTGCGGCAGGCTGGCACCAGAAGATGACGCTGCTGAAGCAATACTTGAAAAGACGCTCTCTGCCTAATCGTAAGGAAAGTGTGAGCAGCTCTAGACGCGCATCAACCCTTCTTGAATTTTCGACCCACATTCGGTTGATTATCAGGCTCAACACTAAGTGATACAGCATCTCTCTTTAGACGCACTTTCAGCCAGTCCTCAATGCGTTGTTGACTGGCTTTGGGTAGCGATGCGCTAGTCGTAATGACCGCATAGAATTTTCTCAGCTCCTCGTTTTTTTCTGTAACTTCGACGCCGTCGGCAAGTGCTACTTTTACGATTTCAGGAAACAGTTGCCGAAGTTCTAGAGTAATGTCTGATGCTTGTTGAAGAAAGCTATTGCGAACAGCTAATTCAAGTTGAAGTTTTTGTACTACAGAATCACGCTGCTTTATGGTCTCTTGACTGCCTCGAAGTAAATCAGATAATATATTTGCCTTGAGCGATGTAAGATCAACGCGAGATTGTCCAGACTGTTGCAATACAATTTTTGTGTCTTGTAGACCATAATCTGTCAGCCGTGTCTCAATGTTTTTAACTACTTCAGCGCTGATCGACTCTCCAATGAGGGAGAGGTCTATAACGCGTGCATTAGAGTCTATTTTTGAACTAATGACCTGGGTATTTTTAAAGACAAACTCACGTTGAATAAATTCCTGAGCCTTGGATTTAAAGAGTTCTTGGCGGACGAGATCGATCGCCAGATAGCCGCTTGGCACGGAAGTAACCAAGGCTAGAAGCAGCAATGTAGCCTTTATTCGCTTTTCTGCCACATGATTTGCAAATCCATGCCGTTTTAGCCGCAAACACGAATTCCTAGTGCAGTCGCCAAGGAAATAAAAACGCAATTGATTGCATAGAGATAAAGAGCACCACCGAGAAATTTCCACTGTCCTGTTGCAAAACCGTAACCAGCCGTGCAAACAGGAGGCATCAATGCTGTAGCGATAGCGACTCCCGGGATAACGTTTGATTTTTCTTTCCGGGTAATGCCAACCACACCGGCCAATCCGCCAAAAAGGGCAATCAATACATCCCAGAGCGTTGGACTTGTACGGGCGAGCAATTCAGACTGGGCTTGCTGCAATGGTGTTAACGAAAAATACAAAGCGGATACAACCAAGCTGATGATTGTTGCGATAACGAGATTTATGAGCGAACGTTTAACCAAATCGTAGTCATAAACTGCGACGCCTAAGCCAGTGCCCATGATGGGCCCCATTAAAGGGGAAATCAGCATGGCGCCAATGATGACGGCCGTCGAATTGACGTTGAGGCCAACAGACGCTACAAAAATGGCAAATATAAGTATCCAGGGAGTGGCCCCGCGCAGCTCCACTCCTTCACGGATACGAGCTTGAATTTCAGTGTCTTCCGCTTTATCCTCGTGAAGACTGAACCGCTCTTGAATTGTGCGTCGTATTAGTTCAGTCAAACCAAAACGTTTTTTCCTGCTGTTGCATTTTCATCTCATAATATCCTTGAAAGTTCATGGCAATGCCAAAACACTTTTATTTGCACGATACCCTTACCGGTTTCTTTGAATTCGTATATGGTTACATGAGCCAAACTAATCATTTCTTTGGTTGGATGTCAACTCAGTGGGCATCGCTCCTGGTGTGCCAATATGATTTAAATCAACCTTGTGAGGCGCGAGTTGAATGGTTTGCAGTGGCATTTCAACTTTTGCATCAACCAGTGCATTGAATACTGCCTCCCGCAATGAAAATCGCTTCTCCATATGTTGCCGTTCATCCTCAAGCCAAGCCTGCAATTCAACTGCTATGTTGTAGTCATTAATTTCAACGACAACCAAACGAGGCCTTGGTTCTTGTAAATAGTCCGGATCAGACTGAACCAAGTTCACCAAAATACCGCGAACGCGGTCAATATTTTCGGTTACTGCGATAGTTACTTTGATATCAATACGCAGGTTTGGAACATTGGTATACGAAGCAATGGTCTTGTTCATGACCACTGCGTTGGGCACTGCAAGCATACGTCCGTCTTTTGTCACGATGCGGGTGGTTCGCAAAGTAATGCGTTCCACCCGGCCATACTGGCCGTCAATTTCAACTAAGTCGTTTATTGTGAATGGTCGGTCTATGAAAACTAAAAATCCAGAAATAATATTTGATAACGTGTCTTTCAGTGCAAAACCAATCGTCAAGCTTAAAACTCCTGCGGATGCCAGCAGAGCTCCCGCATCAAGCCCTGCTACATGCAGTGCAATCAACAAACCAACAGTAATGAATAGGATTTTTGCAAACACCTGGAGCATTGCAGCAGTTGTTGGATCACCAAAACTCCCTAGGCGCGAGCGCATAATGCGCCGAACGAACAACCAAACTAGCATGACTGCCAAATATGCAGCACCAGCCAAAATTAATCGCTTAGAAATATCAACAAGCTTAGCAAGCGATATTGCCGATTGAAGTTGATTCAGTAGTTCGATCCAAAATTGCATAGAATTTAAATAATTCTTTGTTATAGGAATTTAAATGCGATGAGCGCCACCAAAGTAGGCGGTATGGCTGCTAACAACAGTCCAAGCGGGCTAACCGATTTATCGTCGAAATGACCACGAAGTATGGCTACCCCTGCAGGATTCGGTGCGTTGGCTATGATAGTCAGACCGCCCCCTGTGACAGCGCCAGCGACCAACGCATACTTGAACTCATCGGACAGTCCCGGAACTAAAGATCCAAGATAGGTCAAGGCAGCATTATCGGTAAATGCTGTCAATACAATCGCCCCATAAAAAACTTGGTCACTAGACATGCTCAACAATACAGGCTGAAGCCACCATTGTTGCTGCCCCCCAAGTACAACCAAGCCCGCGAGAAAAAAAGAAACAAGCAACGCCTCTCGCAGTATGAGTCTATCTTGGAACTGTTTGTAGGCATGTGTCAATCCGAGAAAGAACAAAAACAAACCCAGAATAAATTTAGGATGGTGCGAAAATATTACGATACCGACCAAAAAAAGCAGATGAATCAAGGTTAAAAATACAGGCATAGGCTGCTCTTGCTTTTTCTTGTCTGATATTTCAAGCGATGCCAATTCGTTTCGGAAAATGTAGGTCGCAATCAGAGTATTGGTCAGCACCGCAACTAATGCTTTCCAGCCGAAATTTATGAGCATAAACTCAATATCCCATTGCCAAGCTCCAGCTACCATCAAAACGGGAGGAGCCGCAAATGGAGTTAGCGTCCCGCCAATTGATATATTGACAAAAAGAACGCCCAGAGTGGCGTACTTCAGACGCGTTGAGACAGAATGCGAAAATACGCGACGCGATAAAATCAATGCTGCCAATGTCATGGCAGCAGGCTCTGTGATGAACGATCCCAGTATTGGCACGACAGCGAGTACTACGAAGTAGAAACCAATTGCGCCTTTTGCAGGGGCTGCATTGGCGATTCTGACTATCAAAACGGTAGCCGCCTGCAACACTGGGCGAGTGGCCGCTACCACCATGATGGCAAATACAAAAACAGGCTCCGTAAAGTTGCGGGACTTTACATATGCTGTGGCAGTGGCAGCGCCCTCGGTAAAAAACATCGCGATTACAAGTACCAAAGCCCAGAATCCAAATACAACTTCGATTTCACCAAGAAGATGCCAAACTCCGGCATGTTTAGTATCGCGATGAGCTAAGCGCTCAAAAAATTTGGTGGTAAATGTGTGAACGATGGCTAACGCAAAGAGAGTAGCTCCGATCGCTTGGATTGGTGTAACTGTCATACTTAATTCCTTATCACTATTGCTATGGCTTAGCTTAGATTGAATGGTGGTTTCCAACCTACACTGATGCGCGGTCTCTGGTTGGAGTTTGATCTTTGCGTCAATGGCGATTCGCGAGAAACGCCATGCACCGCCTATCTTGAAGGTAGAAATCTTTTTTGCATTAGCTGCCTACAGACCATACGCTTGCAGATCTCTCAGATGAGCAACGACCTCGTCCTGAGTCAAGATTTCAGCTACAACATTCGTCATTGCTAGCCTGTACAAAGTTATGATGATTGTAGCAACTATATATTACATAATGCGGCAATGGCTCTGGGTTGTGAAGTCTATGTAATTTTTTTGTCCGCCAACGCCTGTTGGAGGCTATCAGTGACAAATTCAAGCTATTTGGGGCAAAGGCTCGGAAACCTCAGTTTTTACTCCCTCTCCCCGAGGGAGAGAGTTGGTAGGATGGCGTGTCTGGCTCATGTATTGCCAATCCCAGCGATCTACACTCATCCCGGCCTTCTTCCTTCGTGCAGAAGTAGCCAATCTTTCAATGGCTGAGTAGTTACGAATTTCATGCCTTTTTAGGCAATAGCCGGCAAAGATACTGCGCGGAGTGCTACTATTTTTATAGTGATTAGCTGTATGAAAGGCAGCGCAGCAATGCGCGCTCTGGCAGCCGCATATTCACGCTTCAAAGCGAGCCACG
>JAAUOI010000110.1 GCA_012036375.1 Allobrachymonas sp.
CGCGTGATTCATGTCGGTCATGGCATCACAGGTGTGCTCGGCGCTGAGGTGGCCGTGGCGATTCGCCCCGAAAAAATCCATATCGGCTTGGATGCGCCCGCTCAAAGTGTCAATGCGGTACAAGGCACGGTGCGCGAAATTGCCTACATGGGCAGCTACAGCACCTACGATGTGGCGCTGGCTGATGGCAAGCACTTAAAGGTCAGCCAAGCCAATGCCAGCCGCCATCCTGATGGCATCATCACTTGGGGCAGCGCCGTTCATTGCTGGTGGGATGACACCGCGCCAGTTGTCTTGACCTCCTGAACAAGGAGCCCTGCAGCCATGAGCCTGCTCTCACGCTTCATGCAAGCCCTCACACCCGGCCGCAGGTCTGTCTTGGGCATCCCCTATCTGTGGTTGATCCTTTTCTTTGCCCTGCCCTTTGCGATCCTGCTGCGCATCAGCTTGACCGACATGGGCGAGAGCCTCAACCCTTTCGCGGACATGCTCATCAACAAAGACGGCAAATGGAGCTTATTGTTGAAGGTGGAAAACTATTGGTCCATCTTTCGCGACGAAACCAGTAGCACTTGGGGCGACACGATTTACCTCGATGCTTATGCGCTCTCGCTTAAATATGCATTCATCACCACTGTGCTATGCCTATTGATCGGCTACCCTTTTGCTTACTTTATTGCCCGTTCGTCGCCAGCCATGCGCGTCTTGTATTTGATGCTGGTGATGCTACCGTTTTGGACTTCTTTTTTGCTGCGCGTGTATGCGTGGAAAGGAATTTTGGCGGATCAAGGCATTGTCAACGATGCCTTGATCGCAATTGGTTTGATTGAGGAGCCGATTCAAATGCTCTACACCGATATTTCCATGCTGGTGGGCATGACGTATGTGTATCTGCCCTTCATGGTGCTGCCGCTCTATGCCAATTTGGTCAAGCTCGATCAACGTTTGCTCGATGCATCCTACGACTTGGGCGCAACACCCTGGCAAACCTTTTGGTTGGTGACGGTGCCTCTGTCGCGCGCGGGTATTGTGGCGGGCTCGATGCTGGTGTTCATTCCCTGTGTGGGCGAGTTTGTGATTCCATCACTCTTGGGCGGCGCGGAGAACATCATGATTGGCCGCGTGGTGTGGGATGAATTGTTTTCTGCCAACAACTGGCCGCGCGCCTCGGCTTTGGCCGTGCTCATGATCGTGTTGGTGATTGTGCCTCTGCTATGGTTTCAAAGCCGGGTGCGCCGCCAAGCGGAAGCGGAGCGTGGATGATGGACAAGCTCAAGCGCTGGATGCATGCCAACGTGCGCGGCCTGTGGCTACTGGCCGTGTTTGCTTTTTTGTACGCACCCTTGGTGTTTTTGGTGGTGTTTTCTTTCAACAGCACGCGGCAAGACACGAATTTCACAGGTTTTTCGCTGCGCTGGTATCAGGCGCTGGCCGATGATCCGCGCTTGGTGCAAGGCTTTTTGCTTTCGCTCAAAGTAGCCTTGATCTCCGCCACAGCGGCTACCGTGTTGGCTACGATGTCAGCCTATGCGCTGGTGCGCATGGGCGCGTTTCGCACGCGCACTGTGTTTGCCGGTATGGTGCAAGCGCCTTTGGTGATGCCTGAGGTCATCATCGGCTTGGCTTTGCTTCTGATGCTCGTAGGTGTCGAGCGGCTCATGGGTTGGCCGCCGCGCGGCTTGCTCACGATTGTGATTGGCCATATTCTGCTAGGCATGGCATATGCCGTAACAGTCATGCAATCCCGCCTGTCTGAGCTAGACAGATCGCTGGAAGAAGCCGCGATGGATTTGGGCGCACGCCCCGGACAAGTCTTTTTCTTGGTTACCTTGCCTAACATCATGCCGGCGCTAGCTGCGGCTTGGCTGCTGACATTTACCTTGTCGTTTGACGATGTGGTGGTCTCTGAGTTTCTCTCGGGTCCCGGTGTGACAACTCTGCCGCAAGTGATCTTCAGTTACGCGCGGCGCGGTGTGAATCCGTCGATCTACGCGGCTGCAACACTGTTGATGGCAGCCGTCACACTCGGCGTGATTGCCTATGCCATCTATATTGCCCGGCAAGAGCGCAAGCGCAGCATCAAACCAGCTTAGTCCTCGCGCGCGAAACTGTCATTTGCTCACCACAAGCGAATACGCAAATACAGCATGATGAGTACCATGCCCACGACAAAACCCAATGCGCCGTAGATAATTTTTGCAGTAACGCGTTAGTGCGTTTTTGCTCTTGTAGTAGCTCCTGCATCAATGTTCGATTCGAGTCCTCTGCGCTTTGTTTTTGCAGCACCTCATGCAAAAGGCGCGGCAGCTCGGGCAGATGCTTGGCATAGCGCGGCATTTGCGCTTTGAAGGCGTCGATCAGCTTTTGCGGGCCGACTTGCTCCAGCATCCATTTTTCGAGGAATGGTTTGGCAGTCGCCCACAAATCCAAATCAGGATCGAGCTCTCTGCCTAAGCCTTCAATATTGAGCAAAGTCTTTTGCAAGAGCACCAGCTGCGGCTGAATTTCCACATGAAAACGCCGCGAGGTTTGAAACAGGCGCATCAGCACCATGCCCAGCGAAATTTCCTTCAAAGGCCGATCAAAGTAAGGCTCGCAGACGGCGCGAATCGCTGATTCCAGCTCATCTACGCGCGTGTTCGCAGGCACCCAGCCCGATTCAATGTGCAACTCGGCGACGCGCTTGTAATCGCGCCTGAAAAACGCCGCGAAGTTTTGCGCGAGATAGTCTTTATCGACTTCAGTGAGCGTGCCCACGATGCCGAAATCCAGCGAGATGTAGCGCCCCAAAGTCTCCTTGGCGGTGCTCACCTGAATATTGCCGGGATGCATATCCGCATGGAAAAAGCCATCGCGGAAGACTTGGGTGAAGAAAATCGTCACGCCATCGCGGGCAAGCTGCTTCATATCTACGCCCGACTTGGCAATTTGATCCAACTTACTGATCGGAATGCCCTTCATGCGCTCCATCACCATCACATCGGTGTGGCAATAGTCCCAGAACATTTCTGGAATCATCACCAGATTGAGCCCATCCATGTTACGGCGCAACTGGGCGGCGTTGGATGCTTCGCGCACCAGATCCAACTCGTCATGTAGGTATTTGTCAAACTCTGCCACCACCTCCATGGGTTTTAAGCGCTTACCGTCTTCCGACAAACTCTCTACCCATCCAGCCATCATGCGCATGAGCGACAGATCTTTTTCCATCACAGGCTTCATGCCCGGCCGCAGCACTTTGACCGCCACCTCGCGTAAGCTGCCATCTTTGGTCTTGAGCACCGCAAAATGCACCTGCGCGACCGATGCGCTGGCCACGGGTTTGTGCTCAAACGATTCAAAAATATCAGCCAGCTTGCGGCCAAAAGCGCGTTCAATCGTTTGCACCGCAATGCTCGAATCAAACGGTGGCACGCGGTCTTGCAAGAGCGCGAGTTCATCGGCAATGTCTGGAGGCAGCAAATCGCGCCGCGTGGAAAGAACTTGACCAAACTTCACAAAAATCGGCCCGAGCGCTTCCAGCGCCTCGCGTAAACGCTGACCGCGCGGTGCGCTCAAATTGCGCCCGAGCGAAGCAATGCGAGCAATGACTTGCAACCACGGTTTTTGAAAACTTGTAAGCACCAGCTGATCAAGCCCATAGCGCAGCACAATAAAGACGATAAAGCTGCCTCGGGCAACGCGGGTAAACCAGCTCATGCGGGGCCTTGGGTTGGATCACTATCTGATGCCGCAGCGCCATGCGGGGCGAATTTGCGCAGCATCACCAGTGCTTGGCGCACAAAGCCCATCATCGTGTGCGCTGGCACATCCCCCACAATCCGCGACAAATCTTCCTCTGCATCCCAGCGCACATGATCCACCAGCCAATTGACCTCTGCGGCCAGCATCACATCGCCTGAGATTTCCATGCGTGGCTTGTCGCCTCGCAAGAGTATTTGCAATAGCGCCAAAGGCTGCGTATCGAGCACGCGAATGCTCAAATCAGGCTCCGCGTCTTCTGGCGCAAGATCCAACAGACCCACAGGGGTCGCTATGAATTGAATAGCATACTGCGCATATTCCATGCCGGCAATCTGCCCTTTTCGCCTCGAAAGACGCGCCATGGCTTCTGGCTCTTGCTGTAACACATGGTTGAGCAAGAGCACGATGCGCTGCTGAATTTCGCGCGTGAGCCAAGGCGGCAGTTGCGGTAAGGGAGGCAAAGGTAAAGTTGGGAAGCTGGGTGCGCTCATATCTGCATTATCGAAGCAAAATGGCTTGCCAAGAATGAGTCATCTGGTCACTGGCTCAGACCAGCTTCTTCAAAGCCGCCATTGCCGCGTCGGCATCACCTCGCTGCTCGGCTAAAACACTCAAGCTTCGGTAGGCGCTACGCCGCAGCCCCGCATCGCCCAGATGGCTTGCAGACTGCGACAAAAGCTGTTGTGCCTTGCCCCACAGTTGACGGTGCAAGCAAGCCATGCCTGCCAAATACTGCAACGGTACATCGTGTGGCAATTGGCGCTGCGCGATTTCTATTTTTGACAACCAGCCCAAGTCAAGCTGTGCCTCGGCGCCAGAAAAACTGGCCTCCAAGGCGCTCACCAAGCGGATTTGCTCAGCCTCCAACAGTTGTGGATAGCGCAACCACACAGGCTCTATCCAAGCGCGTGATCGTTCACGCCAATGCATCTCATCCGCAGAATTGGCACTGAGATTGACCAACCGTAGCGCCGCATGCGTGGCCACCGCTGGCTGCGCACGCTCCTCTGGAGACAAAGCGTCCCAAGCGCGGCTGAGTTGGTCGGCATCATGGGCTTGCGACAAACTGCTGATGGCCAAACTGCGCACCATGCTGCTCGATGCTTGTGCAGAAAAGCCGCCATGTTTGGCAAGCAAACGCGCCGTTTCAAGCGCTTGGGTTGGCTCCCCCGCCAATTGCAAAGCGCGCAGCTTCAGGCGCAGCGCCAAAGTACGCCGTTGAACGCCTTGGCTCAAGCTGGACAAACGCACCAGCGACATACGCGGATCATGCTCATCAAGCATCCAGCGTGCACTTCGCAAAATCGCTCCTTCTTTGAAGTGCGCTGCGCTTTTGGGCAATGCAATATCGAGGGCCGCTTGTACATATTTTTCACGCTCATCACTCTCTTGCATCGACTGCGATGCCTCAGCAGCAATCAGCAAGCTCTGCGATTGCACCTCCAAGCTCGTACTGCGCACGGATGCATCGCTCTGTAGCGCCTTGGCATGCATATGGGCTTGCAGCGCCTGTTTCTTGGCGCGAGAAAATCGCCCTGCGAGCAGATGCGCGAGCGCATCACGCAACTGTGCATGCATAGCTTGCTGGCGCTGCGTAGCTCGCCAAGCCTTGGCTTCTTGAGGCAAGTCCATTAACGCGCCGAACGCACGTATTGCCAAATGCAAAAGAACAAACAAACCCACCAGCAAAAGCAACACCAAATTCAGCGATAAATCCACCCGATACGGAGGCCAGTACAAAGTGACGCTGCCCGTGGAACGCGTGGCAAATAAAGCAACCCCCACCGCTGCCGCAAAAATTGCCAAAAGCCACAGTGCAGAGCGCATGCTACCAATCGCCTGCTATTTGCTAGGCGCTACCGACAACGTCGCCAGCGCGGCCAATGAGTCGTCGATGCGCGGCTGCGCGGCTGTCTTCAATTGGGTTTGCAACTGAACCAGCAGTGATTGAGCCTGTAGCACCGTGCGAGATTGCAGGTCAAAGTAGCGCGAAGCCAAACGACTGGCGGAATCGAGGTCGCGCCGCGTGATGTCAAATTGGCGCGCCAACAATGCCAAGCGAGCATTGAGCAACTGTAGCTTCAGGTTTTCTCGCGCAAAGAAACTCTGCTCGGGCGAGAGCAAGGCAGCCTCTGGCGCGTCGATACGGCTGACGCGCACCAAAGAACGAGCCTCGTGGCGCACCGCGCTAGCGATCTTGCGCAGCCACTCTGGCCACGCAGCCATCACACCCGTGCCAGTTTGCGGCGTCATTGATTCTTCTGATTTCAGGGGCCGCGTCGTTGCCGTTGCGCTGCCTACTTTTGGAGATGATCCCACTGTGGCTACGGCATTAGCAAAAGGTAACTCATCAACCAAGCGCACCAACTCATCGAGCTTGATGAGCAAGCTCGGTGTATCGGCCACATTGGCCGACTTGACGCGTTCAATGTCTTTGGCCAAAGCTCGCAAAAGGAGCGTAAGGCGCGGCTGGGCAGAGCGCTGCACACGTTGCTCGGCACTTTTGAGCGCCGCCAGAAGAGGTTCTAGGCTGCCTGTGAGGTTGGCTTGCTGCTGCGCCAAGCGCAGAGCCGAATCCACGTCAGAAACTAAATTGTCATCGCGCGAACGCGAAAGACTTTGGATCAATTCTTCGAGCTGGCCGCGTTGTAAAGCCACCTCATTGAGCCGTGTCTCCAGCAGCGCTTGACGTGAAACTATTTGTTGCACAGTATCTTGCGCAGATTTCGCCAACGTGCGACCTTCTACGGCGGCCGTGGTCGCATCTAGGCTTTGCCTGGCGAGAGCCTCTTGAATAGCACTTAACTTGAACCATAAACTGGCACTGGCCAGCATAGATACTGCACAAAGCGCTATCAACAATATAGTGGCGCGGGAAGTTTTGGCAGTTCCTGCAATGTGTGCTGGTGCAGTCTGCCCATCACGGGCAGTTGCAGCAACTGCGGCAGCATCAACAGAATTAGCAGGCTCAACGCTCATGCAACGATTTTATCGAGGCCGCCACATCGGCGATTGTAGGGCGTGACGTGCAAACAACAGCAAATCCGCGCTGCCGCGCTGCCTGCGCGATGCGCTCATGGGTGCAAATGCAAACGCCTTCTTTGGCATCGACTGAGGGCGGCAAATTGCGCAGCGCCTGCGTGCTGCTGAGTAACCAAACGCTGCCATCGCGCATCCACGCACGGCATTGCGCGATTTGCGCCATGCTCCAGCGCGGCGCACGCCGCTGATACACCACCAACTTCTGCGCCACACCACCTTGCGCCATGATTTGCTGCGCCAGCCAATCGCGGCTGCTGTCAAACATGCCTACATCGCGGCCGCGCAAGATGAGTACGCGGCTGGCTGCGTGCACCTGCGTTTGTACCACCTGCCAGAGCGCCTCTGAATCAAATTGCGCCACCTTCGCATTGGGCGAATCGATGCGATCTGCCGGCAGCCCCAAGCCGCGCAGGCTCGTCACCGT
The DNA here is from genome assembly GCA_012036375.1 of Allobrachymonas sp. Lineage (GTDB taxonomy): Bacteria > Pseudomonadota > Gammaproteobacteria > Burkholderiales > Burkholderiaceae_C > JANMDU01. The sequence continues at coordinate 7,211 of JAAUOI010000110.1, forward strand.
ACCTTGGCCAGTGGCCCACAAGCGAATATGTGGATACTCATTCACTACCAATTCAATAGCACGCTGCGCAGTAGATATGACGGCATTTGGCTGATTTGGCTTAAAAAAAGCAAGCGCCGCCGGGCTGCTAACAAACATCAGCGCATCAAAGCTTTCTAGGCGTTGCCAAGCCAACTCCAGCGCCTGCGCATCGTCCTCCGAATCAACGGGCGCGATTTCGATCAAGGGCAGGGCAACCGCTTCATGTCCATACCTTGCAAGACTTGAACCCAAGGCTCGGCTTGGTCAGCAGGGCGGGTGACGATCAGGCGTGCCATGGTGATGAAATCTCCTGCTCTGAAAGGCGCGTTAAGAAGAAGGCGGGCGAGCGCCGCCCGCCATGAGTTGCGCGGCCGCTTGCTCACCCAGGCTTTGCGCAGCAGCCAGAGAGGTTACAGGCGCTTGAGATTGCGCCCGCACCAAGTCACTCAATTGCTCTGCGTCACCCCAAGCCGCACGCAGCTGCAGCACGTCAGCTTGCCACTGTGCAAACGCCGCCAAAGGCATCGAGCAACTGCCGCCCATGGCGCGGCTGACGGCTCGCTCAGCGGCCACAGCAACCCAAGTGCGCTCACAAGCCAAGGGCGCCAGCACCTCTCGCACATCGCTGCGCCGTCCAAGGATTTCAATTCCCAAAGCGCCCTGCCCGGCTGCCGGCAGCATCACATCAGTTTCCAGCACTTGCGCAATCCGCTGCTCAAGCCCCAAGCGCTTAACGCCCCGCAGCCTGCCAAAACGATGGCGGCATACCGCCCCTCATCCAGCTTGCGCAAACGCGTGTCTAAATTGCCACGCAAAGGCTCAATCTTCAAATCAGGGCGCAGCGCCTGCAAAAGCACCTGACGGCGCAGGCTTGATGTGCCCACCACTGCGCCTTGCGGCAAATCAGACAGCGACGCATAGTGCGATGAGACCAGCGCATCGCGCGGGTCTTCTCTCTCCATCACGCAGGCCAAATCAAAATCAGAAGGCGTCCCACCGCCCAAATCCATCGGCACATCCTTCAAGCTGTGCACAGCCAAATCCGCCCGGTCTTCCAGCAGCGCCAGCTCCAGCTCCTTCACAAACAGCCCCTTGCCACCCACTTTGGAAAGCGTGTGATCCAAAATCTGATCGCCGCGCGTGGTCATGGGCAGCAACTGCACGCTGTGGCCCAGCGCCTCCAAGCGGCCTTTCACATGCTCGGCCTGCCAAAGCGCCAAGCGACTTTCCCGGGTTGCGATACGAATTTTCATCTGTACTTGGGATCATGAAGCGCATGAACAACATGCATATCACTGACGTAACCATCCTGTAATGATTGCTCAATCTTCGATGCTAGCATGCAGGCTATGACCACGCCTTCACCCTCCCCTCTCGACACCAAAAAGACAAAGATCGCCCGCTGATCGAAGATATTCGTTTGCTGGGCAGGATATTGGCGATGTGATTCGCGAGC
>JAAUOI010000111.1 GCA_012036375.1 Allobrachymonas sp.
GAATTCCCACATGCGGCAGAAGCGCTCGTCGGTGAGGCGCTGCGCCTCCTCCCGGCGGGCGATGAAGCGCTCGCGCCACGCCTTCAGCGTTTCCGCATAATGCAGGCGCAGGATTTCGACATCCGTGATGACGAGCCCCGCCTTCTCGATCATGGGCACCACTTCCGAGAGGGAGGGAATGTAACCGCCGGGAAAGATGTATTGCTGAATAAAGTCAGTGGATTTCACATAGCGGTCAAACAGCGCATCGTCTATCGTGATCGCTTGAATACAAGCTTTGCCACCGCTTTTGAGCAAGCGGGCCACGGTTTCGAAGTATTGCGGCCAAAATTCGCGCCCCACGGCTTCGACCATTTCAATCGAGCAAATCGCATCAAAGGGCTGATCGGCAATATCACGATAGTCCTGCAAGCGCAGATCGGCATGCGAGGCACAGCCGGTGCGATCCACGCGCTGTTGCGCAAAGGCAAGCTGTTCAGTGGACAAGGTCACGCCAGTGATGTTGGCATTAAATTCTTTCGCCGCCATTTCGACCAAACCGCCCCAACCACAACCGATTTCCAACACGCGGTCATAGGGCTTAACGCCTGCCATACGAAGTGCTCGTCGTACTTTGGCATGCTGCGCATCAATCATCGGCTTGGTTTGATCGCCTTCAAACCAAGCGCTGGAATAGCTCATACTGTTATCGAGCCACTGCTCATAAAAGCGGTTGCCCAAATCGTAATGCGCGTGGATGTTTTTTTGCGAATTGGCCTTGGTGTTGCGGTTGAGCAAATGCTTGATGCGGTAGGCCAAGCGGCCCATCCAAGTGCCGTAAATCACATCTTCTACTTGCTTGCGATTGGCAATGAAAATGCGCAGCAGCTGCGTGAGATCGGGCGTGCTCCAATCGCCAGCAATGTAGCCCTCTGCAAAACCAATATCGCCTGATTTGAGTGCTGCGGCACAAACATTCCAGTTGTGCAATACCAAGCTGGCTTGCAAACCTTCTTTTGCATGACTTTGTCCAAAGCGCTGCACTGAACCATCAGGCAGTTGAACGCTCAAGCTACCGAACTTCAATTTGCTCAGAAGCTTCAGGCAGGTGCGTGCTGCTGCTGGCAAGCGAGCGGCCGAGGGCATGCCAAGAAGCTCAAGGCTTGGCGCAGAGTTGGTCGTTGAAGTGGAGCTGAAGGTGTGCATAGTGTTTGCTTTGATTTATCGCGTCACCCAAACAGCAGGAGGCGAGGGTTTGGAAAAGAAGGGAACGCGCTTGAGCCAGAGCCTCATCGCTTGCCAATGAATACGTGCGATCACCGCCAGCGTCATCGCACCATAAGAAAACATCGCTTTGCGTACAGCCTGCGCATTGAAGGCTTGCAGATGGCCACTCACTGAGGTTTGCAGCAGCATGCCTTGGCCGTCTTTGTAATCAATACGGGCCACGGTTCGCTCAGGCTCTGCTGTGTCGCTAAATGCTGTCATGAAGCGAAAAGAGTAATCGCCTTCGACAGCGCAAAATGGTGAGACGTGAAACACCTTGCTGGCGGTCATCTCATGACCATATTTGGCCTGATCGAGCACATAAATGTGCCGCTCGCCAAACGTGTTGTTCACCTCCACGACGACAGCTCGCAATTGGCCACGCGCATCATGGCAATACCAAAAGCTCACCGGCTTGAAGGTAAAGCCGAGCACTCGCGGATAGCAGTGCAGCCAGACTTCGCCTTTTGCATCTTCGATTCCCTCGCTACGCAGCAGCTCGTCGATCCATTGCAAAGAGTTACCTCGGCCATCGCCATGGTCTTTGTCATAAAAGCTGATCGGCGCGAAGCGGTTGCGTGGCAATGTTATCCGAGCGCTTTGCTCCAAGCTTCGCATCGGCAACATCAAAAAGTAGGTGGGATAAGCAAAAGCATTGCGTGCTGGACGAAGGCGCGTATGGCGCACTTGGCCAAAGCCAATCATGGGCAGGTGTGTCGCTTTCATGTGGCCGCCCCATGCATTTGCTTCAAGATTGCTCGCGCCGCTGCCAAGCCACTCATCAGGCCGTCTTCATGAAAACCATAGCGCGACCATGCACCACAAAACCAAGTGTTGTTCGCGCCATTAATTTCATGCAGTCGCTTTTGCGCAGCGCTGCTGGCCATGTCCATCAGCGGATGCGCATAGCTGTATTCGCCCATGATCTGACTACGCGCAATCGGCTGCGTTGGATTCAGGCTGACCACCACGGGCTGATCGAAAGGAATCGGCTGAAGCTTGTTGATCAAGTAATGCAGGCAAACGCGGCTGCTTTCCTGAGTACCGTTGCCACGCACATAGTTCCAAGCGCTCCAAGTGAGCTTGCTATTGGGCAAGACACTGGCATCGGTATGCAAAACAGCCAAGTTATCTTGCGTGCGAAATGCGCTCAAAATCTCTTGCTCTCGTGCGCTCGGGTCGCGCAACATCTTGAGCGCCTGGGGTGCATGCGTGGCGATGATCACGCGGTCAAAGCGCTCTGCCTGGCCTTGCGTGACGACGCGCACGCCTGAGCCATCTGTGTCGCGCTCGATCAATTGCACTGGCGTATTCAGGCGCTTGTCAACAATGCTCTCGGTGATGCGGCGCACATACTCGCGGGAGCCGTTTTTAACCGTCCACCACTTGGGACGATTGTTCACCTGCATCAGACCATGGTTGTGGCAAAAGCGAATCATGGTGGAGACAGGGAACTGCAGCATTTGCTCGGTGGGGCAGCTCCAGATGCAGCCGAGCATCGGCAGCAAATACCAATCTTGTACATCTTGGCCAAAGCCGTTTTGCTTTAAAAAATCTGCCAAAGGCTGGTTGAGCTGCTCTTCGCGCTGCTCTGTTGCGATTTGCGTGCACAGTTTGTTCAGGCGCAGCAGCTGCCACAACATCTTCAAGAAACGTGGGTTGAGTAAATTCTTGCGCTGTGCAAACAGCGAATTCAAATTGGCGCCGCCCCATTCCAAGCTTGCTGAGCCTTGCACTGCCTGCACCGAAAAGCTCATATCGGTCACTGCCGTGGGCACTTGCAACTGCTCAAACAGTGCAATCAGATTCGGATAAGTGCGTTCGTTGTACACCAGAAAACCTGTGTCGATACCGTGTGTGACATTTCCTCGCGGCGTGGGCAGGGTGATGTCGACCGTATTCGCATGGCCGCCGAAATAATTTCCCGCTTCAAACAAACTCAGCTGTGCATGACCCTGCAAAGCGTGAGCCGCACCCAGACCTGTGATACCTGAGCCGATGATGGCAACCTTAAGTTCTGTTGCCATGACTTGCGCCGAAAAAGAAAAATGCCAAGAGATGCCCTGAAACGAAGTAGGGAGGGAGGGAGGAGGAGGAGAACCGCCTCAGGATTTCAACCGAGCCAATTACTCTCGGAAGACCTCTTAGCAAAAAACGTCGAGAAACTTCAGCCTGACAATGCGCAGCCAAAGCGATTGACTCATCACACCGTGGCTGTGGGTTTGTGGCACTGAACATCTCCGAAACTCTTAAAACTTGATTATGACTGATTAGTATAAAAATGCCACTGCGTAGTATGTAAACCTTAAATTTATTAGGGTTTTAGACTGCTGATGTGGATCAATCATCTTTGCGAACTGCTGCAAAAATGGGAAATACTGCAAGCCTTTTTTCTTTTGTTCTTCAATCAAGGCCTGTGAAACTGATAAGTGACTATGCGCTGAAAACATCATTTTGTCTAGGACATTACATGGTTAAAAACTAAGTATTTACCCCAATCAAAACGATAGGTCGTGAAAATGCAGCAGGGCAGCCGGATTGTTTATTGGCGATTGCATGACTTGGCGGGATCAGCTAGCTCTGGTGCTGGGGTCTCCTGTGGCGTGGAAACGACCCAGACCCTGCCCGCATAAGGGTCTGTCCAGCACAAAATTTGGCGTAAGCATTGAAATCAGCGATACTCGTTTGAGCATCAGAACTTGTTAGCGTGGATAGTTCTGGTTTGTGATGTCTTAGCTGTTTCATTTCGTTTTTGGAGTTTGTAGTACCGTGAACGACAGGGCTGCTGTTCGCCCCATTACCGTGTCTATCGCTGCCGTTGAGCGCGACACTGGATTATCAAAAGACACGTTGCGTGTCTGGGAGCGGCGCTATGGTTTTCCATCGCCTGTGCGTGATGCGTATGGCGAGCGCGCCTACCCACTCGACCAAGTTGAGAAACTGCGCGTCATCAAGCGCTTGCTGGACAATGGCCACCGCCCTGGGCGCGTGGTGGCGATGAGCATTGATGAATTGCAAAGCATTGGAGAGAACTTGGCGGCTTCGCCCCAGCGCCTGAACACCGCTGAACACGCCGACTTGCGAGAGTTCATTGTGGCAATCAAAGCGCATGATGTGCAAAGTCTGCGCCGTTTGCTCGGTCAGGCACTGATGCGATTGGGTGCAGGGGCTTTTGTTTGCGATGTGGTTGCGCCGCTCAATATCATGGTGGGTGATGCATGGATGCGTGGCCAAATCGAAGTGTTTGAAGAGCATATGTACACCGAGAGCGTGAACATCGTGTTGCGGCACGCCATCAGCGTGGCGCCCATGGCGGCCAGCTCGGCGCAACCTCGCGTGCTGCTCACCACATTCCCGCAAGAGCCGCACGGCTTGGGATTGCTGATGGCTGAGGTCATGCTCTCTTTGGAGGGGGCGCAGTGCATTTCCTTGGGCACTCAAACGCCGATTTGGGACATCGTTTTGGCCGCAACCGCGCACAAGGCCGATGTGGTGGCATTGAGCTTTACTGCTAGTCAAAACCCCAACTATGTGATCAACGGCTTGGATGAGTTGCGCAGCAAACTCCCGTTGCCTATCGAAATCTGGGTGGGTGGCGGCTCGCCTGTGATCCATCGCAAAGCGATGGAGGGTGTGCAGGTCATTGCGGATTTGCCATCTATTCGGGATGCGATTGGCGTTTGGCGCAGCCAGCGCTAAGTCCTTGTCATCGCCCAGTCATGCCCAGATCGTTAAAATCTGCGCTTTTAGTCAGTATTCATTGACAGGCCAGACATGCTCTATCCCGAACTTTTCAAACAGCTCGAATCCGTCCGTTGGGACATGGACAAAGACATTCCATGGACGACATTTGATCCCGCTAAGCTCTCTGATGAGCAAGCTCAGACCATCAAAATGAACGCGATCACGGAGTGGGCGGCTTTGCCAGCCACTGAAATGTTTTTGCGCGACAACCGTGATGATTCCGATTTCTCGGCCTTTATGTCAATCTGGTTTTTGAAGAGCAAAAGCATTCTTTGGTCTTGATGGAATACTTGAAACGCTTTCGCCCTGACCTCGCACCGACAGAGCAAGAGCTTCATGATATCCGCTTTGAATTTGAGCCTGCTCCAGCGCTTGAAACGCTGATGTTGCATTTCTGCGGCGAGATTCGTTTGAACCACTGGTACCGCCGCGCCAGCGAATGGCATACCGAGCCGGTGATCAAACACATCTACACCACGCTCAGCCAGGACGAAGCCCGCCACGGTGGCGCTTACCTGCGCTACATGAAGCGTGCGATTGGCAAGTTTGGCGATGAGGCGAAATCTGCGTTCACCAAAGTCGGCGTGCTCATGGCCAGCGCTCGGCGCACCGCCCAAGCGCTGCACCCCACCAATTTGCATGTGAACAAAGCACTTTTCCCTCGCGACACAATCCAAAGCCGCCTGCCCAATCCCGAGTGGCTGGAGCATTGGCTGGATAAACAAATCAATTTTGATGCGGTGTGGGAGACCAAAGTGGTCGAGCGCATCTTGCACAACATGAGCCTGCTGATGGAGCGCAGCTTTGCCACGGCTTCTGAGTTGAACCGCTATCGCAAAGAACTCGCGCAAAGTCTCGCTACAGCGCCTAAGTTGGCATGATGGCGGCTGCTGAAGCAACAACGATTGCTTCAAAAATAATAGCACACTACGCAGATTTTATGCCGGCGATTCATGCATTTGATCTAAAAAAACCGATTGTTTTCACCAATGGCGTGTTTGATGTGCTGCATCGTGGCCATGTGAGTTATTTGGAAGCGGCGCGGGCACTTGGCGGCAGCTTGGTGGTGGCGCTCAATACGGATGCATCAGCCAAGCGATTGGGCAAAGGCGCAGACCGTCCGCTCAACACACAAGATGATCGCGCCCATGTGATCGCCGCGCTCGCCAGTGTGGATGCGGTCATGCTGTTTGATGAAGACACGCCGTATCAACTGATTGAACAACTTCGCCCCGACATCATCGTCAAAGGCGGCGATTACGACATGAGCAAGTTACCTGAAACCGCGCTGGTTCAAAGCTGGGGCGGTAAAGCGATGGCGCTGCCGTTTGTCGATGGCTACTCCACCACAGCTTTGGTTGAGAAAATTCGTACGAGTTAAGCCAACTGGCGCATGAACAATGCGGCCTGATGCCAATCCTCGCTTTGCATCGCATGGCCTCCTTCTCGCTCCACTAAACGCAAAGCTCCGTGATCAGGCCAATATGGCTTGAGCAAAGAGTAGGCATGGCGCGTGCCCATCGGATTGGCCCAAGCATCTTGCTGTGCTTGCAAAATCAGCAGTGGGCGCGGTGCAATGGTTGCCCACAAAGGCATGCAATCGATTTCTTGAAGACGCTGCTGCACAACGGGGTCGCCGGTTTGCTTGCTGAGCCAATGCGGGAAGGTGTGAGCCAACTCGTGCAGGCTTTCAGCACCAACACTTCTCACCTCAAGAGAGGCTATGCCGCCCGTGCCGCTGTTGTTGGCAACAACCGCGTCGATGCTTGAATCCAAGGCCGTGCAGAGCAAGGCTACTTTGCCGCCACGAGAATGGCCGATCACGCCGATTTTTGCTTGCGGGCTGATTTCGCGCAGCACTTGCGCATTGAGCGACAAGCTCCATGCCCAAACGCTCAAGCAGCCACTTGTAGCTTGCGGAAACTGCTCATAAAAAGCGCCCTGTCTTTGCGCCGATGGCGCATCATGCGCAAAAGACAGTCGATCAAACCAAGCCAGCGCCACGCCTTGCGCCAGACAAGTTTGCGCAGCATGAATGTTCACAATATGCGGCCAACATCCATCGGGACTGAGCAGCATGCGTTGGCCTGATGGTGCAGATTCTGCTGAATCCGTTGTTGGTGTGAAAACATGTAAAAACCAATGCAGCCACTCTGGATGGCCAGCGCTGATCCGCCATTGTGATAAACGACCCAAGGGCTGAGACAATTCATGCACGATCTGGTAGGCCAGAGGTGGTCGATGCGAAATAGGAGCACCGAAAAGCGCTTGCATCCAATATTCGCTCAAAGATGGTTGTGTCATCCGAATCGATCTATCAGGGTTTGTGATGATCTAAATCATATTCTCACTGGGCTCAGTTCGGGTTAAGGTTGCTGTTTGATATTCTTACTGGAGACCACCATGCTTTTCTCATCCATTTTCCGTCGTCATTTGCTGGCCGCTGCAGCCGTTTCTTTGCTTTCGGCCACCGCGCAAGCCGCCGATATTCGCGTCATGTGCTACCAAGATGGCATTGAGTGCGATGTCACGGCAGAGTTGATCAAGCGCTTTGAAGCGCAAAACCCTGGCACCAAGGTGATCTTGGATGTCGTGCCCTACAAAACCATTGTTGAGCAACTTCCCGTGCAACTGGCCGCTGGTCAGGGCCCTGATATTGCTCGCGTGACGGATCTCGGGGGTTTGTCCAAATACTATATGGACATTTCCGCGCATGTGAAAGACCGCGCTTACTGGGACAGAAGCTTTGGCGGCACTGCTGCTTGGCTGCGTCCTGAGCCTAGCGACCGCGGTATCTACGGCTTCATGACGCAGCTGACGATGACCGGCCCGTATGTCAACAAAACCTTGTTCGAGCAAGCCAAGATTGCTTTGCCAGGGCCTCGCGCCACTTGGGAAGAATGGGTCGATGCCACGCGCAAAGTAGCCACCGCCACCAAAACCAAAGCCGCCATGGCTTGGGATCGCTCCGGCCACCGCTTTGCAGGCCCCGCCATCAGCTATGGCGCAAAGATTTTTGATGCGCAAGGCAATGCCGTGATTGATGACGGCTACAAAACAGCCGTCAATAAATTCGTCGGCTGGCACAAAGATGGCGCGATGCTTCGCGAAGTCTGGGCAGGCTCGGGCGGCTCGACTTATGCCGATTCGATTGGCGAATTCATCAATGGCAATGCCGTGATGGTGCTCTCGGGAAGCTGGCAAATTGGCCGCTTGCAGAAGGATATTGGCAATAAATTTGACTGGGTGGCAGTGCCCAACCCCTGCGGTCCCGCTGCCTGCTCTGGCATCCCCGGCGGCTCGGCTTGGGTGGCTCTGAAGACCAGCAAAGCGCCAAAAGATGTGGGCGCATTCCTCGATTTCATGGCCAGCGATGCCGCGTATGCCGAGTTCACCGGCCGCACCAACAACATCCCCGCCCATTTGGGCATGGCAGGCAAGGTGAAATACACCTCCACGCAACCCGCAGTCACCAGTGCACTGGCGTATTCAGCACGGGCGTGGGCAATCTCGCGCCAGCGGCCTTCCAATTCCAAGGCTACAAATTCAACCGCGCCATCATGCTGCCTACCGTGGCGCGTGTGACGCAAGCGATTGTGGGCGAGATGAGCACGGAGGAAGCTATTACCAAGCTCAATGCGGACATGCAAGACGCGATCAAGCAGGCCCAGAAAT
>JAAUOI010000112.1 GCA_012036375.1 Allobrachymonas sp.
GCCTGCTGTGTCTGCTGCACCCGCACCTGTACTCGCACCCGCACCTGCACCGATGCCGATAACTGTGCCTGCCCTGCCTGCAGTCCCGCCGCCAGCAATAGCTTCACCCACGCCAGGACAGACCATGCCCGCTCTTGCATCCAATGCGATCATTCCCCCTGTGCAGACTGCCAGCCTGACACCCGATCAACAACTGCGTGCAGCGGCCTGCACGCATGCCAGTCTCACGCGCGGGCAAGCCATGCCGAGCACGCCGCCAACCGATGGTGCATACAGTTGCCCCGCAGGGCCTGCGCTAACGCAGTGCGAAACACTGTTGCGCAGCCAGCCGGCGCTCGTCAAGCGCTGCCAAGTGGCGGGGCGGTGAGTTGCCTGACTGCAAGCGTGTTTGCGGTCAATTGCTGCGCCAAATTGCGCGGATCACACGTTCAGGTCAGGCGCTCAGGTAAACAACTGATCGTCATGGAGCCAAGCCCGCGCTTGCCCAAAATGCCCGCAGCCGATGAAAGGCTCGGGCGGGCGCAGGGCGGATAGGGGGGAGGGATGGTTGGCTGTGAGCACAAGGTGTCGGGCGTCTGCGTTATGCAGCGTAATCAGCCCTTGCTTGGCCTGCGCATGGGCACCCCAAAGCATGAAAACCACGGGCTCACTCTTTCGCGCGCAAGCCTCAATCAGTGCATCGGTGAGCGTTTCCCAGCCGCGCTTGGCATGCGATGCCGGTTGACCTTCTTCGACCGTCAGGCAGGTGTTGAGCAGCAACACGCCTTGCGCGGCCCACGCTCTGAGTGAGCCGTGCGAGGGCGCTGAAATTTCCAGATCGCGCTGAATTTCTTTGAAGATGTTGCGCAAGCTCGGCGGAATTTTCACGCCACGCGCCACCGAAAACGCCAGCCCCTCCGCTTGCCCTGCGCCGTGGTACGGGTCTTGCCCCAAGATCACCACACGCACGTTGGCAAGCGCCGTCAATTGCAAAGCCACAAATGGCTCGGGCGGATAAATCACCGCCCCCGATTGCTGGCGCGATTGCAACAACGCCTGCAAGTTGCGCCCAGCGGGACCGCCCATGAATGATTGCACCAGCGGCAACCAATCGGTTTGCACGCGCTGCGTCTCAAGCGACCCCAGCCACTGCCCGCTGGGCAGGTCATCAAGCAACGATTTTTGAGTCAATTTGGCCTCTAGCCGGCATAAAATATGCGTGGAGTGCTATTGAAATAATAGTATGTTGATGCGAGTGAATTCAAGCAAACAAAGCGGCCAACGCCTGCCCCGGCTCATCCGCCCGCATGAATGCTTCGCCCACGAGGAAGGCGTGCACATCGGCCCCTCGCATGCGCTGCACATCCTCTTTACCCAGAATGCCGCTCTCAGTCACCAGCAATTTGTCTTTCGGCACATCCGCCAGCATCGAAAGTGTGGTGTCCAGCGTAACTTCAAAGGTGTGCAAATTGCGGTTGTTGATCCCCAGCATGGTTTTGCTCGGCACATTTTTCAGCTTCAACGCCCGCTCCAGCTCCGCGCGGTCATGCACCTCGACCAGCACCGCCATGTCGAGCGACAAAGCGCAGGCTTGCAAATCCGCCATCTGCGCATCATCGAGGCAAGCTGCTATCAGCAAAATACAATCCGCGCCCATCGCGCGAGACTCATAAATTTGATACGGCTCAATCATGAAATCTTTGCGCAACACGGGCAGCTCGCAAGAGGCGCGTGCCAGCTTCAAATAATCCGGCGCACCTTGGAAAAACTGCCGATCCGTGAGCACAGAGAGGCAAGCAGCGGACACAACTTTCGCCCGAGCCTCATCGCTGAGCTTGGAAGTTTTCTCAGCTTTTTGAATCTGCGCCAAATTCCCCATCGCATAACTCTGCGCAATATCGGCCGGATCAAACTCCTCGCGGAGCACGCCCTTGGACGGCGAAGCCTTCTTCACCTCCGCAATCACTGCCGCATGCCCCTTGGCAATCTTCGCTCGCATCGCGCCCACGTAATCGCGCACCCCTGTGCGGCTCTCCGCATCCGCGCGGATGGTTTCAAAAGACTGCTTGCGCTTGGCAGCGGCGATTTCTTCGCGTTTGACGGTGATGATTTTTTGGAGGATGTCAGACATGGCTCTATTATCGTTTCCGGCAAGGCTTCACAAACCACAATTGCACAGTTTCTGTGAATTTATGAAAATTTAAATTATGCGCAATATCACCCTCAGCGTCGACGAACCCACCTACCGCACCGCCCGCATCGTCGCGGCAGAGCAAGGCATCAGCGTGAGCGCCTTGGTGCGCAACTATTTGCAAAGCCTGCGGCCTGTGCAAAGCACGGCCGCGCCAATGAGCTTGGAGGAAACCTTCAATTGGGCAGCGCAGGGCTACAGCGCTGGCCAGCGTCTCTCTCGCGAAGAGCTGTATGACCGCAAGGCTGCGCGTGAAGAGGCCAAAGCGATGTTTGCAAGCCAAGCAAAAGCGAAAGCTAATCCATGAGCTTGCGTTTTACGACAGCAACATCCTGCTTGATGCCTATTCAAAAACAACCAGCGAAACTCACAAGCGAGATATAGCGCGACAACTTCTTCTGGCTAGCAATTGGTGCATCTCTGCACAGGTGTTGCAAGAGTTTTATTCCAATGCGATCAGAGCGCGGGCAGGCCAAATCGTGATGCTAAACAGCGCAGAGGCTCAAATGGTCGTGAGCAATATTGCCAGCAAAGTCCTGTGTGCGGTGGATGAGCCATTGGTTCAACAGGCCATCCGCATCAGCCAACGCCACCAACTTTCCTATTGGGATGGCGCGATCGTGGCTGCTGCTGTACGTTGCGGGGCAGATGAATTAGTTTCTGAGGATTTGAATGCGGGGCAGGTGATTGAGGGGATGGAAGTGGTCAATCCGTTCGGGTTGTGTCACGTTGCGTAGTCGGTAGTTTTAAGCCTGTGTCTTCGCCACAAAATCCGCCATCTTCGTCTTCGCCGCCCCCGATTCGAGCGCCTTTTTTGCCGCCTCAATCCCCTCTTTGATCGAGCCACTCGCATTTGCCGCATACAGCGCCGCACCTGCGTTCAGCAAGACGATGTCGCGCGCGGCGCTGGGTTTGTTGTCCAGCACATCGAGCAGCATTTGCTTGCTTTGCTCCGGCGTTTCCACGCGCAGGCTGCGGGTGCTGGCCATGGGTAGCCCAAAGTCTTCGGGGTGGATTTCATATTCGGAGATTTCGCCGTTTTTGAGCTCGCCTACGAGCGTGGCCGCGCCTAGGCTCACTTCATCCATGCCGTCTCGCCCGTACACCACGAGCGCATGCTCTGCGCCCAAGCGCTGCAAGGCGCGCACCTGAATGCCCACGAGATCGGGGTGGAACACGCCCATCAAAATATTGGGCGCGCTAGCAGGATTGGTGAGCGGGCCCAGGATGTTGAAGATGGTGCGCACGCCCAGCTCTTTGCGGATGGGGGCGACGTGCTTCATCGCGGTATGGTGATTCGGAGCGAACATGAAGCCGATGCCGACGTCTTCAATACATTGCGCGATCTGCTCCGGCTTCAAGTTGATGTTCACGCCCAGCGCTTCAAGCACATCGGCGCTGCCCGATTTGCTGCTCACGCTGCGGCCACCGTGCTTGCTCACCTTCGCGCCCGCTGCTGCGGCAACGAACATGGCGCAGGTGGAAATATTGAACGTGTGCGAGCCATCGCCGCCCGTGCCGACGATGTCAACGAGGTGCTTTTTGTCTGCGACATTCACTTTGGTAGAAAACTCGCGCATCACTTGCGCGGCGGCGGTGATTTCGCCAATGGTTTCTTTCTTCACGCGCAAGCCCGTGATGAGTGCGGCCATCATCACGGGGCTCATCTCGCCGCTCATAATTTTGCGCACGACGCTGAGCATCTCGTCGTGGAAGATCTCGCGGTGTTCGATGGTGCGTTGTAGGGCTTCTTGGGGGGTGATGGGCATGATGTTTTCTCTCAAGTGAGGGGTGAGGTTCTGTTTTCTAGGTAACGCGAAAAGCGCGAAAAGGACGCGAAAAACGCTAAAAGAATACAATTTTTTGATTAACTTGTCGTTTGATACTTTTTCGTGCTTTTCGCGGGTTTTCGCGGGTTTTCGCGCTTTTCGCGTTACCTAGTCACTGCCTCTGAAATACGATTGAATCACGGCAATCGCCCGATCTACGCCTTCTTGATCTACATCCAAATGCGTCACAAAGCGCAGCCGATACAAGCCGGTGGCCAAGATGTTGCGCTGCTTGAGATGTGCGATCAAGCCTGCGGCTTTGGCTTTCAAAGGCTCGCGCACATCGACAAAGACGATGTTGCTGTGCACGGGATCTACGGTTAAACCGTCGATCTGCGCCAGCGCATCGCCCAAACGTTCGGCCAAGGCGTGGTCTTGCGCCAAGCGCTCCACATGATGATCCAAAGCGTAGATTGCAGCGGCTGCCAGCATGCCGGCTTGGCGCATGCCGCCGCCAGCCATTTTGCGGATGCGATGCGCTGTCTGAATCAACTCGCGCGAGCCGCAAAGTGCGGAGCCCACCGGTGCGCCCAAGCCTTTGCTGAAGCAGACGCTGACTGAATCGAAGTTTTGAGCAATGGCTCTTGCTTCTAATTCAATAGCACTCTGCGCAGGTAATATGCCGGCTAACGGCGTATTTGGCATTAAATTCATGGCTTGAGCTGTTGCAGCGTTGAACAGACGCGCGCCGTCCAAATGCGTGGCCAAGCCTTTGCTGCGGGCCAGCTCAGTTGCTGCTTTCACGTATTCCAAAGGCAGCAGTTTGCCGCCCAAAGTGTTTTCTAAGCAAAGCAAGCGCGTGCGAGCGAAGTGCGCATCATCGGGCTTGATTTGCGCTTCAATCTCTGCAAGCGGCAATGTTCCGTCTGTCTCATGCGCAATCGGCTGTGGTTGCACGCTGCCCAGCACCGCCGCACCGCCGCCCTCCCAGCGGTAGCAATGCGCCATCTGCCCCACAAGATATTCATCGCCGCGTTGGCAATGCGAGAGAATCGCACAAAAATTGCTCTGCGTACCCGTTGGTACAAACAGTGCTGCTTCAAAGCCAAGCAGCGCGGCAATTTTTTCTTGCAGCGCATTGACCGTCGGGTCATCGCCAAACACATCATCGCCCAAAGGCGCAGCCAGCATCGCCTCGCGCATCGCGGCAGTGGGCTGGGTGACGGTGTCGCTGCGCAGGTCAACAGTTTTCATGGTTTATCTTTCACTGAGTGCAAGTTTGACACCAAAGCCGACGAACATCGCTCCCGCTGCGCGTTCGAGCCAGACGAGGCCATTTTGTATGGTGTTCATGCGGCGGCTGACCCAGGCAGCGAGGATCACATAGCCCATGTTGATGGGAATGGCGTTGATGTTGAAGATCAGGCCGAGAACGAGAAAACCTAGCGTGGCCTGCGGCGCTTGCGCATCAATGAATTGCGGCAAAACGCCAGAAAGAAAAGGGCTACTTTCGGATTGAGCGCATTCGACATGAAGCCTTGGATAAAGATGGTTTTGATGGTGGGTTGCGCGGCTGGCGAATGAGCAGTGTCAAACCCCGATGCAGAAGTGGGCGCAGGTGTGCGCAGCATCTTCCAACCGATATAGATCAAATACGCCGCCCCGATCCATTTGAGCACCATAAATGCTGTAGCAGAGGCGGCGATCAATGCACCTAAACCGATGGTGGCGGCCAGCACATGCGCCAAACAGCCCGCAAAAATTCCAGCCATCGCCACTACGCCTGCACGCAAACCGCCGCGCAAAGTGCTGCCCACCATGTAAAACACATCAGGCCCCGGCGTGAGATTGAGCGCCCAGCCTGCGAGGATGAAGAGCCAGAGGTTTTGAATGCCTGAATCAGTCAATTTTTAAGCCTTTTGAGTCGTTAGCCGTCATGGAATGTGCGCTGAGTGCTATTATATTTATAGTAAAAAGTTTTTCAGCATCGCATGGCCATGCTCAGTCAAGATGCTCTCGGGATGGAATTGCACACCTTCGATGCGCACTGCGTGTGCGTAGCCTGTATGCATCACGCCCATGATCTCTCCGTCATCCGTGCGGGCGGTGACTTTTAATTGTTTCGGGCAGCTCGCGGGCTCAATCGCGAGTGAGTGGTAGCGGTTGACGGTAAATTGCGCCGGCAAATCTTTGAACACGCCTTCTTGCGTGGTGCTAATCACACTTGTCTTGCCGTGCATCAACTCTTGCGCACGAACGATCTTGCCGCCAAAAGCTTGGCCAATCGCTTGATGGCCGAGGCAAACGCCGAGGATGGGCAGCTTGCCAGCGAAATGCTGAATGGCCGCGACTGAGATGCCTGCTTCAGCGGGCGAGCAGGGGCCGGGGGAGATGCAAAGACGCTCGAACTCACCGCGTTGGAACATGGCATCGACTTGCGTGAGTGTGATCTCATCATTGCGATGGGTGATAACTTCTGCACCTAGCTCGCCGAAGTATTGGACGATGTTGTAAGTGAAGCTGTCGTAGTTGTCGATCATTAAAAGTTTCATGATGGTCGAAGAATCTAGGTAACGCGAAAAACGCGAAAAGATCGCGAAAAACGCCAAATTAAAGAAAATTATTCACGACGCGCTTTGTGCCGCGGGCAACTGAAAAATCGTGAAAATTCAACAGCAATCCGAGCCGGATTCCAGTTAAGCGCAAGTAAGTTAGCAACTGCGCTTTGTGCGCTTCAGTCACAGCTTCAATCGCTTTCAATTCCACGATCACGCAATTTTCAACGATGAAATCTGCTCGAAACACCACGCCAATATTTTGGCCTTTATAGCTCGTTGAGATAGGAACTTCACGTTGAAAACTCAAGCCTCGCTCGTCAAGTTCAATGCTCAGAGCCGCGGCATAAGCGCTCTCAAGTACACCTGCACCCAAAACACGCTGTACTTCTACAGCTGCGCCAATGATTTCGCCAGAGAAGTCATCATCAAATTTTGCGTTTTTCGCGTCTCTTTCGCGTTTTTCGCGTTACCTAGAAATTCCGAATTCATTCCAAGCCCTCCTCAACCAATTCAGAAGCCCGCAAGAGAGCCCGTGCCTTGGCCTCGGTTTCTTTCCACTCCAGCTCAGGCACAGAATCGGCCACCACGCCCGCTGCAGCTTGCACATAAAGCGTGCCGTCTTTGACGATGCCTGTGCGAATGGCGATGGCCACATCCATGTCGCCAGCAAAGCTGATGTAGCCACAAGCCCCGCCGTAGATGCCGCGTTTGCTGGGTTCGAGCTGGTCGATCACTTCCATCGCATGCACTTTGGGTGCGCCGGTGAGTGTGCCGGCGGGAAAGGTGGCGCGGAGCACATCCATGTTGCTCATACCGTCTTTCAAGATGCCTTCCACATTGCTCACGATGTGCATCACATGGCTGTAGCGCTCGACGGTGAAAGCTTCGGTGACTTTCACGCTGCCGGTTTTGGCGATGCGGCCGATGTCGTTGCGGGCGAGGTCGATCAGCATGACGTGTTCGGCGCGTTCTTTGGGGTCGTTGATGAGTTCGAGTTCCGCCGCTTTGTCGGCCTCGGGTGTGACGGCGCGAGGGCGTGTGCCGGCGAGTGGCCTGATGGTGATTTTTTGGCCTTCAGGTACGCTTTCTTGGCGTACGAGAATCTCTGGCGATGCGCCCACAATTTGAAAGTCGCCCATGTTGTAAAAATACATGTAGGGCGAAGGATTGAGCGAGCGCAGTGCGCGATAGAGCGATAGTGGCGATTCGGTGAAGCGTTTTTCATGCGCTGGCCGACCTGCACTTGCATGAAATCGCCCGCGGCGATCAGCTCTTTGGCGCGTTCCACGGCTTTCAAATAATCGGCTTTGGCAAATTCGCGCTCCACCGGGAAATCTTGTGTGGCTTTGACTTGCGGCGCGGTCACGCTGTAGCGCAATTGCTCTTTGAGCTCACGCAAGCGGCGCTTGGCCGATGAGTAAGCTTCTGGTGCGCGAGGATCGGCATAGACGATCAAATACAGTTTGCCGGAAAGGTTATCAATCACGGCCAGCTCTTCGGTGAGCAGCAGCATGATGTCGGGGCAACCCAGCGTGTCGGGCGGGCAGGATTTTTCTAGTTTCTTTTCGATATGCCGCACTGCATCGTAGCCAAAATAGCCTGCGAGGCCACCGCAAAAGCGCGGTAAGCCGGGCGTGATTGCCACTTTGAAGCGGGATTGGAATTGCTCAATCGCATCGAGTGGATTGCCGGGCAAGGTTTCGACCAAAGTGCCATCGGTGAACACTTCGGTTTTGGCTGCATCTCCAAAACCACTGGATTGCAGCACGGTGCGCGCAGGCAAGCCGATGAAGCTGTAGCGCCCAAAGCGCTCGCCGCCCACCACCGATTCAAGCAGAAAAGAATGCTTGCCTTGGGCTTTGGGAAAGGCGAGTTTGAGATAAAGCGAGAGCGGCGTTTCTAAATCGGCGAATGCCTCGGCCACCAAGGGAATGCGGTTGTAGCCCGCATCGCGGAGGGATTTGAATTCAAGTTCGGTCATCATGACGGGAAGCCTCTGAGCTTGTCGTCTTCACACAACGAAAAAAGAGCAGTGAAGACAGGGTGTTCAACAAATTCGGCACAAGCGTCGTGCCACGAATGCAGCATTGCGCTGCAATAATCAAAGCGTATTGGACTGGCTTGACGCCACCAACCAA
>JAAUOI010000113.1 GCA_012036375.1 Allobrachymonas sp.
GATTTGAGCATTAACTCCGCACTGTGAACCAAACAAAGCAAGGCGGGTTTATTCCATTTCTACTTCATAAATGAAGTAATAAGTGCATTCATAATCCAGTCCCAGGAAACAATCGAGCGAACAGTTTCGGGGTTTAGCTCCAAAGTCTTCAGCCCGGACACGAGTTGCTCCTCCAGCGCATCCAGACTCTCAAACACCCGGTTGTGGAAGAACTTCTCGCGTAACTCATCCCAAACATGCTCAATCGGGTTGAGCTCGGGCGCGTATGGCGGCAGTCTGAGCAAATAGATATTCTTGGGCGCAATGAGCCCACCGCTGCGATGCCAGCCCGCACCATCCATCACCATGACGATTCGTTCATTGGGGTGGCGGCTGGCGACTTCATCGAGAAACACCTGCATGCACTCGGTATTGACATGCGGCAGGATCAGGCTATCGAGCTGCCCCGTGCAGACATCTACTGCGCCATAGGCATAGGTGTACTCATGGGTGAGCATGGCTTGGCATAAAGGCCGAAACGGGTAAGGAGCCCAACACCGGCGTACGTCTGAGATGCGGCCAAACCGCGCCTCGTCTTGAAACATCAGCTTGATGTCTTGACCGCCCGCCCAGTCTTGGACGATTTGCGTGAGCGTTTCGGGGAGTTTTTTTTCCACTCCTGTTGCGCCTGAGGATCACTTTGGGGGTGGTGTTTGTCAGGAACGAGTTTTCGCCAGTTGTGGCGATGCAACAAGTTGTAGGCCGAGGATAGGGCAACGGGACGAGCCAGCCTTGCATCCAGCGCGGCCTTGACCTCACTGACCACGAGGATGCCGCCTTGTTTGGCTTTGTCGATAAAGGGAGCAAGAAACTCCACCTCTTCTTGCAGGCTCATGTTCTGGCGTTGGCGGCCTCCGGGTGTCGGTGCATCAGCCGCACCCACCAGATCTCCAGCAATGAAGCGGCGACGCAACTGGCAGGCCCAGCCTACAGAGATGCCGGTGACCTCTGCGGTCTGGCTCAGGCTCAAACCATACAGCAAGGGCAGCAAGACCGCCTGCGCTTGGCGCAGCTGCTCTGCGGTGGTGGCTTGTGCAACAGCTAGTTGAGCATGCTCAATGGCCTGCGCATCTCCGCTGACAGGTCGTGCCATAGTGTTCTCCGTCGGTTATGATGGAGAATATTACTACACTATTGATTTGTAAATAGAATTAGCCGGCATATATTCAACGTATCACGCTCTCATTTTAAGAGTATTAACCGAGAAGCAAGTGCGCGAAGCTGCAAGCTTGCTTGCGTGTGCAGACCCTCCAAAGACGGCGCAATCAGCTCCATCACACTGCGGTTTTGAAAATGCGCGGCCTTCGTCTCGGGATGTGGATAGTAGAGCCAGCCGCCACGCCACGCACCCCGCCATTGCAACTCAATCCGCACGAAAGAAAAAGTCTCAGGCGGGTGTAGATCCGTCCAGCGCAGATGTTCAAAGCGATGATCCGCTTGCAGCAATTGCCATCGGTGTGGCGCGATATCGAGATTGATCGTGCCTAAATAATACGGCGATAAATCTAAGCCCAAAGATTTGAAATGCGCCGCTTGCATCGCTATCGAGCCTTGCGGATAGGGATTGCCCGCCGTGCCCGCGCTGCGACCAGAAGCCACGCCATGGCCAGCTATCACAGTGCCTTGAAACTCGATGAAAGCGGGGATCACAGCTTGCGCGATTCAGCGTGTTGGTGCGGCAGCCTGCGTCAAGGCAAACGCACCAAAATCACCCACTTGCAAACCCAGCCCGGCAGGCACGAGTGTGCAGCCGTCGGTCAGCGATGGAAGTTTGCCTTTGATCTCTCGCTCAAGCAGCGGCAAAATAATATCTTGGTTATGCCAAAACACGCTGCCGCCTAAGCTGATGCGCTCCAAATCGAGGGTGATGATGAGGTTGTAGAGGGCGCGACCCATGTCTCTACACAAAGCCTCAATTTTTGAATGATTTTGGGCTTTAGCCGGCATAGAATCTGCGCGGAGTGCTCCGAAAATAGTAGCGGCGCTTTGCCCGAAGCGGCGCTCGATGGCATTGCCTGCAACCAAGCCTTCGAGATCGCCGATGTTGCCGCAGCCGCAAAGCGCATCATTGTTGTCGCTCACGAACATATGCCCTGCATGCCCAGCATTGCCATTTTTGCCGCGCAGCACATGGCCGTCGACACACAGCCCCATACCAATGCCGGTACTCCACGTCACATACGCGCAATTGCGAATGCCTTGCAATGCGCCCCATTGCCGCTCGGCTTCTAGTGCGCCGATGCAATCGTTTTCGACGCGCACATTCGGGAAAATTGCCGCTATCGGCGCTTGCAGCAATGCGGTTTGCCAATCATTGGGCAAGCCACGCGCCTTGCCGGCTAGGCCACCGCAGATGTTGGGCGCAGCGAGTTCGACCATGCCTTGGCGGGCGATGAACGGCCCGCAGCTGGAAATGCCAACGCTCGCCACTTGGCTGCGCTGCGAATTCATTTGCGCGAGGCTGGCATCGATCAAGCGAATGATTTGCAGGGCGAGCGCATCGCTCAAGCCTTCTTTGGCAGTGGGTTCGGCAATGCGGGCGTGAAGCGTGCGCGTCGTCACAGATTGCGCGTCGGCTAATGAGACGGCGACTTTGGTGCCGCCGATATCAACACAGGCGTGATAATTTTGCATGCTCACGATTATGCTGCGTTGCGCATGTCTTGTAGGTGCATGTTGTGCTGCTGAAGGTAGTTCCAAAACAGGTACGTTGCTGCCGTCCACGAAAAACTCCCGCCGCCCAAGCCTTCGCCGGTGAGCGGGTGGTAATACTCATAGAAGCCACTTTTTTCAAACAATGCAGCAGTTGACAAATGCAATTGCCTTCCCAAATCGACATGCCCGCAGCGATCCAAGCCTTCTGCGATCAGCGTCGTCAGGTGCTGCCAAATAGGGCCACGCCAATAGCGGGCAGGCTCAAAACCAGGGTGGGTGCTGCGCGTGGATGGCAATGCGTAAGGCGTTTCGCTCAGCCACGCTCGCAGCGTAGATTGCTGCTGCGCATCTCGCGTTGGCTCAACCAAGCGGCCATACCAAGTGAGAAAGCCCGCATGCGTGGGCGCTTCGAGCAACTGGCCTGTGATTTGATCACGGGAGACGTATTGACCGAGTTTTTCTGACCACAATTGGCCAATTGCCCGCTCAGTGATTGCGCAGCGTGCTCTTAAAAACGTAGCGTCATCCCCCATGCCCAGCTGATCACACAAGCCGGCCAAGCTGTGGCTGGCGCGGTTCAAAATGCTGATGATGCAAATATCATTGACGCGATACGGCGATTCTTGGGCGATGGGCTTTGGCTCAAAGCCGACTTTGCGATTGAAGTCCATCAGATAGACCACACGGTCGTAAAACTCTTGCGTCGGGCGCATCGAGCTATCGACATGGCCGAGGTCTTTGCGGGTATAGGCACGCGTAGTGCGCGGCACATTTTTTAGTGGCGCATCCCACGCAGGGGGAATTGTCCATGCCCGATTCCCAAGGATGGCTGCTGAAGACCAAGCCGGTATCCAACGGGTCGCGGCAGCGATACCACCAGCGATGATGTTTCACCAGGCCGTGCACGATGGGCTTGAGATTCTTGGCGGTAATCGCAGGATCCGCGCCCATATCGAGCATGGCGCGGATCATCGTGGCATGAAGCGGTGGCTGCGTGATGCTGCTAGTTGGAATGTTGCGTACCACGCCGTCTGCCTCGCAGCCCCATTGATCGGGGCCAGGAAAATAGCTGTTGGAGGGTTGATGAAAAACGATATGCGGAATCAAGCCTTCTTGCGAGCCGCTTTGCCATTGACCACGCAACAAACTATGAAACTCATCCCATGCGCGTTGCTGGTCAAAGGTCATCCAACCGAGGGCTGTGACGCCCGCGTCCAATTCCATTGGAAGGGATACAGCCCTGCGGTGGGGATTGTGTAGCCGCCGCGATCATTGTCGATCAAGGTTTGAATCGCACGCTCTTTCAGCTCGTGTGAGCTGTGCGTCGAAAGTGCAGGCAGGCTCATGCGTTCACCAACTTTCCTTGCGCATCGTACCAACGCACTTGCGTTGCGCGAGCGCGCACTCGAATTTTGCTGCCTGCAACAATCGAAGGGGTGGCCGCACAGCTCACGCGGATCAATTCATCGCCAATTTTGGAATTGATCTGTTGCGATGCGCCTAGCATTTCCACGACTTTGGCATCCAGTTCCAAGCCATCACTTGCAAGCTCTAAATCTTCGGGGCGGATGCCAAGCGTTTTAGAGTTTGAATTGGGTGCGCTCACGCCAAGAGAGCGCTGCACATCGGTGTTGCTGATGAAATTCATTGGCGGATTGCCAATGAAGCCGCCCACGAAGCTGCTGGCAGGATCGGTATAGACCTTGGGCGGCGCGTCGTATTGCACAATCTCGCCGCCATACATCACGGCAATGCGATCCGCGAGGCTCATTGCTTCGGTTTGATCATGCGTGACGTAAATCGTGGTGGTTTTCAAATCACGCAACAAGCCTTTCAATTCACTGCGCATTTCCAAACGAAGCAAAGCATCGAGATTCGATAGCGGCTCATCCATGAGCAACACATCAGGCCGCACGGCCAGTGCCCGCGCCACCGCCACGCGCTGGCGCTGCCCGCCTGAGAGCTGCCCCGCGTAGCGCTCCAGCAAATGCTCAATATGCATCAGCACAGCGGCTTCCTGTACCTGTTTCTTCGCTTGCGCTTCGGGCACTTGCTTCATCTTCAAGCCAAAGCCAATGTTCTGCGCAATCGTCATGTGCGGGAAGACAGCGTAATTCTGAAACACCATCGCAATATTGCGCTCACGCGGTGGCAAACCATTCATCTTTTTGCCGCCAATGAAAATGTCGCCACTGGTCTCAGTTTCCAAGCCCGCGACAATGCGCATGAGCGTGGTCTTGCCGCAGCCGGAGGGGCCGAGCAAAACGCAAAACTCTTGGTCTTTGACAGCGAGGTGGATGGATTTCAGGGCTTGGTGGCCTTTGAAGTCTTTGCGGACTGAATTGATTTGAATGTCGGACATAACGGACTTTCAGAAAAAGGAAAAATATGTAACGCGAAAAGCGCAAAAACTGCGCGAAAAACGCGAAATGAATACAAAATTTTTAAACTGATTCATGGGATTTGTATTTAATTCCAAACTGGATTTTTTGCGTTTTTCGCGTTACCTAGACTTGGCTTCAACGATTCGCAATTCCCCACATCGAGAACAAATACTTGCGCACGACGAAGATGAAAATGAGCGAAGGCAGGATGAGGAAGAAGCCGCCGGCGAAGCGGAAGTGCAATGGACTTTCTTGCAGGCTGGAGAAAAGCGCGGCGGTGAGTGTGCGGTTATTCACCGTCATCACGCTGGCTGCAAACACTTCGTTCCAAGAAATCACAAAGCTGAAAATCATCGTCGCGGCCATGCCGGGCAAGGCAATGGGCATGACGATTTTGAGGAAGGCTTGGATTTTGTTGCAACCCAACGTCCATGCGGCTTCTTCCAGCTCGCGCGGGATTCCCATGAAGAGGCTGCTGGAGACGAGAATCGAAAACGGTAATGCGAGCGCTGTGTGTACCAAAGCCACGCCCAGCCAAGTGTCATACAAGCCCAGATTGATGAAGCGCGTGACGAGGGGCAGCGCAAGAATCGCCAAAGGAAAAGCCCGTGTCATCACCACCAGCAGGCGATAAATGTTTTGCCCTTTGAAATCAAATCTTGCGAGTGCATAGCCTGCTGGTGCGCCCAAGCCCAGAGACAAAGCCATCGTGATCGCGGCCACAGCCACGCTGTTGCCCACGGCGCCCCAGATGCCCGATGCGCCGAAAAAGTAACGCATCGTCTCTAGCGTCAAGCCCGTAGGAATCAAACTCTTGGGCCAAGCGGTTGCGGCATCTTTGGGAGAGAAGGCGCTGATGGTGATGAGGTAAATTGGAATCAACCAGCAAATCGCCAAAATCGTGGCGAAGATGTAGATGAGGCGGACGTTTTTATTCATGGTGATGCCCTTCAAGCCAAGGTCTCGCGCTTCGTGCGCAGCGCCACCAAATACACCAGCGTCGCGCCAATCGAAATCAGCAAAATAAAGAGCGCATAGGCCGAAGCCACATTCGTGTTTTGATACGCGCCCTGCCAGTTGTACGCCTCGCCCACCAAGACAGGCAAATCTCGCCCTGCCAAGGCATAGACCACAGCAAATACTTCAAACGCGAGCACAGTGCGCAGAATCAGCGCCGATTGCAGCGAAGGCTTGAGCAAAGGCAAGGTCACATGCCAGAAGCGTTTCCAAGGCGAAGCACCAAACACTTCCGCCGCTTCTGAATATTCTTTCGGAATGAGCTGCACGCCAGAAACGAGAATCACGAGAACGATAGAGGTGGCTCGCCAAATCTCTGCAATGATCACGCAGGCAAACAGCGCCATCGGGTTTTGAAAACTGAGCCATGTCACGGGGCCGCTCACCAGCCCCATGCCTTGCAGCACCGTATTGAAATAACCGCGATCCGTAAAAATCGCCAGCCATGCAATACCAGCCGCCAGATCACTCACACCCAACGGAATCGTCCAAATGTAGAGATAAGTCATGCGACCCTTCTCCATCTTTTGCAGCATCATCGCCATCGCCAGCGAAATCGCAATCTGAATCGGCACGATGATCGCCACGAGAATCATTGTGTTTTTTAACGCGAGGCCAAAGTTGTTGTCCCCAAGCATCTTATTCATATGGCGCAAGGTGAAGCCGCCATCTGCGCCTTTGAAGGCGAGTACGGCAGTTTCAGCCAGCGGCCATACAAAGAGCAGGATCAAAAAGATCGCGCTGGGTGCAATCAGGTAATACGGGATGCGATCATGTCGATTCATGGCTATGCTCCGCCCAACCGGCCTGCTGTTCGCAAGCCGGCGGGTATGGCTCACTTCAAAAACTATTTACTGCACTGGGCAAGGCGCTGTGCCGCTGCTTGCATCCGGTGCCCAGCAGCGAGCGTTGGCTTCTTTCATCACATCGGCGAGTGCTTGGCCTTGCTGCGCGAGTACAGTTTTCATATCTTCGTTGCGCACATGATGCGCTGGAAGCTGTCGATGAAGACTTTGTTGAATTCGCCATTTTTCGCGCCGAGGCCAGAAGGCAAGAGTGCGCCTCGTGCCCCAGGGGCTGAGAAAGTTTGACCAACGCCGATTGCTGCGATTTGAACGCCACGGGGTAGCGAACCGATTTCAGTCTTCACTGTAGGAAACCAGCCGACTTCGCGCAACGCAGCCGCTTGTACAGCTGGGCTGGTGAGGTGGGCAATCGCAGCTTCAGAAGCAGCGCGGTCTGGCGTGTTTTTAGGGATGGCCAAGCCAGAAATCACGGGCATAAAGAAGCGGCCTTTGGGGCCGGATGGCGCGGGGAAAGCCACGAAATCATCAGGCTTGTCGTTCAGCGCGGGGAGCAGACGCGCAGTGTGGTCAAACGCGACCCAGACTTCTCCCGTCTTGAGTGGCTCTTCCATCGCGTTGTAGCTGGTGGAGCGCTTGTTCGTCACGGTCCACAGATCTTTGAGGTCAGCCCACATTTTTTCTGCATCCGCGCCTTTGAAATTGCGCACCACGCCACCCGTGTACGCTGGCAAGGCATAGCCTTGAAAGAAACGGTGGATCAAACCCGAAGGGCCGCCGGGCAAGCCGAATTTGTCTTCGCCTGTGGCGGCTTTCATGTTTTTTGCCCACTGGATGGTTTGCGCCCAAGTGAGGTTATTGATGTTCGCACCTTGGGGCAGGTATTGCAGCGCTTTTTTGTTCGCTGCCATTTGGAAGGTGTTGGTCAGGAAGGGGATGAAGCGGGTGTTGTTGCCGCCCATTTTTGCCAGATCTTTGGAGGCGGATGACCACTCGCGATTGGCCAAACGCCCCATCACATCGTCCACATCTTGCAACGCGCCAGCGGCATTCAGGGGCGAGAGCTCGGTGTCCAAAGCAATGGTGACATGTACTTTGCCACTACTTGCCTGCGATTCCGCCATGAGCCGTGTGTTGTACGTGTTGGGGTCTTCGCCGATCCAGTTGATCTCGGGCTTGGCATCTTTGATGAGCACGGTGCGCACTTTTTCAATTTCTTGCACCGGGCGCAATTGGGTAGACACCACGTTGACTTGCGCGAAAGCGGCAGTTACTAAGGCGGCAGCCAAAGCGGTACAAAGTTTCTTGAGTTTCATACAACAGTCTCCTAAAAAAACGAAGGGTAAAAATCAGGTAGTGGGTGGCGCAACTGAGGCGCGCATAAGCAAATTAGGGGTTTCGAGTTGCTGCAATTGCGACAAGTTTTCGCCAGCCATCAGGCGCATTAAAAGTTGCGCGACATGGCGGCCGTTGTCGAGCAAGGCATGGTCGATGCTGGCCAAAGGTGGTGAGGAGAATTGACCCGCTTCGCTGTTGCCATAGCCCATCACAGAGACATCCTTGCCCACCTCAAGGCCCGTTTCGCGAATAGCCTGCATCGCGCCGAGCGCAACCGCATCTGTAGCGCACAGAAGTGCTGTGGGCGCTTGAGGTAAGCCGAGCATTTGAGCAGCCACATGAGCACC
>JAAUOI010000114.1 GCA_012036375.1 Allobrachymonas sp.
GGGAAAAAGCTTCTTTCTCGGTGGCGGCAAGACGGGCATGGCTCGCCGCTTGGCATGGGATGAGCCCTCGCTCACACTCACCTGCAACCCCGCGCAAAAGCAAACCGAGCGCTGTCATCCACAAGAAACCCGCCCGCTCAATGTGCGTGAATATGCGCGTATTCAATCGTTTCCAGACGATTGGCAGTTTGAGGGCTCAGTCTCGTCCCAGTACAAGCAAATCGGCAATGCCGTGCCCGTGAATTTGGGCTATCACATCGGGCGCTGCTTGATCGCCATGCTCAGCAATCAGCCAGATGCTAAGACGATGGAAGTGTTGGATCGAACGCTTTTTTAAAATAAGCTTGAAGCACCAGATGCTCGGTCTGCCCAAAGCGATTTTTTGACTTTGCGGCATAAGACTCAGAGATGCGCAGCATGTCATCAAACACCAGCTGCATCGCGTTGTCACAGCCACTGGCTAAGGCGTAAAACCGGCGGCCATCCATCTGACGGATCAGTTTGTTTTCGCGACTCTTGCCAGTTTCAGGATTGGAAGGCGCGAACAATTGATCCACGCCTTGGGCGGTTTTGGGAATGATATGCACCACATAGGCTTGATAGCCGTAAAAACTAGAGTTCTTGCGAGAAACTTCGTTATCCAAGGTGTTGAACAGATTATTGGCACTGCCCGCGTTCATCGTGTTGAACTTGTTCTTGATTTCAGCGATGATTTTTCGCTCTTCATGGATGACATCCACAATCCCGCCCGTGGGCAGAGATTGCCAGCCGTTCATACTGCCCAGAACAGTCTGATGAAAAGCGCCAATTCTGTTTTGCAATGTTTTCTGAACTTGACGTTGCTTCTCGTTAGCCTCCCATTGCTGAGCCGAGCTGCCAAAGCCGGCCATTTCTATCATTGCAATAATGGGTCGATCACATTTTTCTCAAAGTCTTGCTCTGCATCGATAAGCAATTGCGCTGCACCGTCGAGCAGTTGAACCACGGCCTCCTCTAGCACTTGTTGAGCAATGAAATCAATCAGTTTCATGGAGTGGATTTTAGACCTTTTTTAAAGCATTTTCGGCATCTAGCAGGCATGAAATATGCGCGGAGTGCTATTGAATTTATAGTGAATTTAGCCACTCCATCAGCGGCGTCTAGGCTTGCTTTGATCATACGCATCCACAATCCTCGCGACCAGTGGATGGCGCACCACATCGATGCTGGTCAGGCGAGAAAACGCGATGCCGTTCACGCCTGCAAGCACGCGCTCGGCGTCGATCAAGCCACTGGTTTGACCATGCGGTAGATCAATCTGACTGACATCGCCGGTGATCACCGCCTTGCTGCCAAAGCCAATGCGTGTGAGAAACATTTTCATTTGCTCTGGCGTGGTGTTTTGCGCCTCATCCAAAATCACAAAGCTGTGATTGAGTGTGCGCCCGCGCATGAAGGCCAGCGGCGCGATTTCGAGCTGCCCGCGTTCAAACGCTTTTTGCACTTTGTCGTAGCCCATCAAATCGTGCAGCGCGTCATACAGCGGGCGTAAATAGGGATCAATCTTTTGCGCCAAATCGCCGGGCAAATAGCCCAGCTTTTCACCCGCCTCCACCGCCGGGCGTGTGAGCACGATGCGTTGCACCGCGCTGCGAGCGAGTGCGTCCACCGCGCCAGCCACCGCAAGATACGTTTTACCCGTTCCTGCCGGACCGATGCCGAAGCAAATATCGTGCGCGGCCATTTGCTCTAGGTAGCTGGCTTGATTGGCAGAACGCGCTTTCACATCGCCGCGCCGCGATTGCAACACTGGCGCATCGCCCGCTTCGCTCACCTCCAAATCGCCCGCCACCATCATTTGCCAAACCTCTGGCGCAATAGGCTTGCCCGCGATTCATACGCCGCTTGCAACAGCTCAATTGCAGCCTCAGCATCTTTCTTCGCGCCGTTGACGCGAAAGTCTTCATGCTTGTGCGCAATGTTGACGTTCAGGGCTTCCTCCAAGCGGCGCAAGTGCTCATCGCCCGGGCCACACAGGTTGACCAAGCGTTTGTTGTTCACAGGAATAAAACTATGGCGGAGAATCATGGTTTATTGTCGCTGATTCACTCTACGTATTTTCTAATCAAGCCTTTGCCAGCTATGCAGAAGTTACTTTCCACAAAAACCTACCAATTTGGGCATACTCTAGTTGCTCCACGCCCTAAAATGACTGCCCGAAACAGACGAACCTTACTCGGCATCTCGGTCTTTGTGGTGTTGATAGTTTGGCTAACTGCCATTCGTTTGGCGGTAATGCAGCCTTGGCTTGGTCTGGCGCTTACCTCTTCTGCGTCAGCCCCAGTTATCAAAATCGAATCGATCCGTAAGGACAGCCCCGCCAATGCGCTGGCCGACGCTACTGCGCTACTAGACATCAACCTTCAAGACGGGAGTAAACTTTCTTTACGCAGCAGTGATTTAATTGAAGAGCCTGATGTGTTCATCAATTATGCCCAGTGGGATGACTTTTATACACGCCAGCAAATGCTGCATGAAGCCCTGAGCAAAGGCAGCGTCACTCTTGCCGTCTTGTCTGCGCAAAATACCCACACCAGCATGACACTAGCACCACTGGCGCAACGGCCTTTGGGTAGCCTGCCAATGGTGTTTTGGTTTCAACTCTTTGTTGGCGGTTTCGGCGCATTTGGTGGGCGCTTGGGTGTTATCTGCACGGTTTAGCGATTGGGGTGCGCGTTGTTTGGCGCTCACTGGTTTGGGGTTGTTGATTTCGAGTTGTTGTGCGGCAATTTACAGCACGCGCGAGCTGGCAATCAATCGCGAGTTGTTTGAGATCTTGTCGGCTGCCAATCATACGGGTGCCACACTGTTTGGTATTGGATTGGTAGGCATTTTTATGTTTCATCCAAAGCGCTTGCTATCACCACGCTTGTTTTGGATCATGGCATGCGGCTATTTGGCGTGGAACTTGGCAGATGTTATGTGGTGGTTGCCAGCCATTGATTATGGCAATCGAATGATAGTCTTGTCGCAAATGCTCCTCGCCTGTGGGTTGGGTATATGGCAGTGGCACAAAGCAAAAGGATTACCGTTAGATCGCGCGGCACTACGCTGGGTCTTGCTGTCTTTTTTATTGGGTGCAGGAATGTTTATTGCATTGATCGTATGCACCGCGATGCTGGGTTGGATTGCGCCCATATCTCAAGGCTATGCATTCGGGCTGTTTCTGACCATGTACCTCGGCTTGGCGCTCGGTGTGAGGCGCTATCGCTTGTTTGATCTGGATGTGTGGTCGCTTCGCACATTGATGTGGTTGTTTGGATTGCTAGGAATTGTAGTGATAGATGCCAGCCTGATCAGCCTGCTTCGCTGGGACTCGAAGGCTTCGCTTACCATCAGTATGCTAGTTTGTGCCAGCATGTATTTCCCCTTGCGACAATTTCTGTGGAAGCGGCTTTTTGGCCGTAAAGAACGTAATTTAGAAATACTGACAGGCGATTTGGTCTCGCTGGCTTTGATGACTACGGATAAAAGATTGCAGCGTTGGCAGGGCATTTTGATGCAACTTTTTGCACCCAACCGATTGGAGTTGGCGGTATCGGCGCAAACCTCTCTCAGGCAAGTGACGATGTTGGGCGAGGGCTTGGGTCTGCATCTGCCCAACATTGCAGATTTACCAGCGATTTACGTTTGGGAGCAAGACGGCGGTTCGCGGCTCTTTACCAGTAAAGATCAGCAATTGGCCGCGCGCCTGGTTGATTTGGTCCATATGGTGCTACAAACTCGGGATGCTTACCAAAAAGGAGCAGCCGCTGAGCGCGAACGAATCGCTATCGATCTTCACGACGATTTGGGCGCACGTTTGCTTTCAATGGTGCACAGCGCACAAGACTCCACCAGTATGCAAAACTCCGCACGCCAAGCCCTCGACGATATGCGCCTGTCTGTGCGCGGGCTCACGGGTCATCGCGCGGCTGCGGAACAAGTGTTGGCCGATTGGCGCAGTGAAACCATGCTGCGTTTGCAAGCGGCAGGTTTGCAAGCGGATTGGCAGGCCAATGAGCCGCTAGGCGATGTGCAGTTAAGTGCGCGTATGCAAGTGCAGCTCACGCGCATCTTGCGCGAGGCCGTATCAAACGTTATACGCCATGCTCAGGCATCGCAATGTTGGGTTCATATCGTCTGCACAGCCCATGAAGTGGCATTGGAGGTGCATGACAATGGCAAAGGTTTGTCCGCAGACCTTGGCGCATCGCAGGTAGGTCAGCGCGGCCATGGTCTGCTCAATATCGAGCGGCGAGCCTTGAGCTTGGGCGGAAGCCACTGTTTTAGCGCGAGCCCACTGGGTGGCGCTTGTGTGGCCGTGCGAGTGCCGATTGCCAAAGATAGCACTGCGCAATCTGCGCCGATGCCACTGCAATAAGCCCGATAATGCAGGTGTGAAAACCGCTCTCATCGTTGAAGACTTGCCCGAAATTCGCCAATGGCTGACGCAAACAGCCCTATTGGCTTATCCGGGCTTGCAAGTCAGCAGCGTCTCGCATGTGCAACAAGCGTTGAGCCAAGTGCATGCACAAACCTTTGATTTGGCGCTGGTTGACTTAGGGCTGCCCGATGGCTCAGGTATCCAAGTGCTCTCAGCGTTACGCGACGCCCAGCCGCAAGCCATCAGCGTGGTGGTGACGATTCATGACGACGACGAGCATCTGTTTCCAGCGCTGCAATCGGGCGCATTTGGTTATTTGCTCAAAGATCAGCCACAAGATTTTTGGTGATGCAACTGCTGCGCATCACGCAGGGCGAGCCTCCACTATCGCCGTCTATCGCACGGCGGGTGCTCGCCTATTTTGCGAGAGCCAGCTCGCGCCGCCAGCAGAGCGTTCGCGCGATGGAAGATCAAATCGCGCTTTCGGAGCGCGAAAACGATGTGCTGCTGCGCGTCTCCAAAGGCTTTACTTTGCCCGAGATCGCAAAGCAATTGAATATTTCGCGCCACACTGTGGCCGATCATGTCAAGCAGATTTATCGCAAGTTGGGGGTATCGTCTCGCGCTGAAGCAGCTTTAGAAGCGGTAAGGCGCGGCATGATTACCACTTGATTGATCGCTTGAATCGGCTGCTGATTTGCTTTTTTGAGTTATCAGTTGATCAGAGTGCTATTTTTTAGAAAGTTATCCACGTGATTGGTCGTATTGCGGGCAATTTGCTCGAAAAAAATCCCCCGCAAATTCTTGTGGATTGCGGCGGTGTGGGCTATGTGCTGGATGTGCCGATGAGCACGTTTTACAACCTGCCCGCCTTGGGCGAGAAAGTCGCGCTGCTCACGCATTTCGTCGTGCGCGAAGATGCGCAAATCCTGTTTGGCTTTGCTAGCGCACAAGAGCGCGAAACCTTTCGCCAGCTTATCAAAATCTCAGGTGTCGGCCCGCGCACAGCGCTGTCCATCCTCTCTGGCATGAGCGTGGGTGATTTAGCGCAAGCGATCACCTTACAAGATGCCACGCGCCTCACAAAAGTCCCCGGCATTGGCAAAAAAACCGCCGAACGCCTGCTGCTCGAACTCAAAGGCAAACTCGGTGCAGACATTGGCGCAACAGCCTCAGTGCAAAACGACGCCCAAGCCGATATTTTGCAAGCGCTCATTGCGCTGGGATACAGTGATAGAGAAGCAACGCTTGCGCTCAAGGCGCTGCCTAAGGATGTAGGAGTGAGCGAGGGTATTAAACTGGCACTCAAGGCATTAGCGAAATAATCGGTTAATTTTTTAACAAGTCAAAGATGAGCATTCAGACCGACAATTTCGCAACGCCACCCCGCGTCATCTCCGCTTCTACAGCTTCCCCGCAGGAAGAAGCGATTGAGCGTGCACTGCGCCCCAAGCTGCTCGACGATTACGTCGGCCAAGCCAAGGTGCGCGAGCAGTTAGAGATTTTCATTGGGGCGGCCAAGAAGCGTGGTGAGGCGCTGGATCATGTTTTGCTCTTTGGCCCGCCGGGTTTGGGGAAGACGACGCTCTCGCACATCGTGGCCGCTGAGCTGGGTGTGAACCTTCGGCAGACCTCGGGGCCAGTGCTGGAAAAGCCGAAAGACTTGGCCGCACTGCTGACCAATTTAGAGAAGAACGATGTGCTCTTCATTGATGAGA
The DNA here is from genome assembly GCA_012036375.1 of Allobrachymonas sp. Taxonomy (GTDB): domain Bacteria; phylum Pseudomonadota; class Gammaproteobacteria; order Burkholderiales; family Burkholderiaceae_C; genus JANMDU01. The sequence continues at coordinate 6,124 of JAAUOI010000114.1, forward strand.
TTCATCGGCTCTCGCCCGTCGTCGAAGAAATACTCTACCCCGCACTCGAAGATTACAAAATCGACATCATGATCGGCGAAGGCCCAGCGGCACGCTCGATCAAACTCGATTTGCAACCCTTCACGCTCGTGGGCGCGACCACGCGCGCTGGCATGCTCACCAACCCGCTGCGGGATCGGTTTGGCATCGTGGCGCGGCTGGAGTTTTATACGACCGAAGAACTCACCAAAATCGTCACGCGCAGCGCGAACCTTTTGAATGCCCCTTTACAAGGCGACGGCGGCCTAGAAATCGCCCGGCGTTCACGCGGCACGCCACGCATCGCCAACCGCCTGCTGCGCCGCGTGCGCGATTATGCCGATGTGAAAGGCGATGGCACGATCACCCAAGACATTGCAGCGAAAGCTTTAGCGATGCTCGATGTCGATCCGCAAGGCTTTGATGTGATGGACAGAAAACTGCTCGAAGCCTTGGTGCATCGCTTTGACGGCGGCCCCGTCGGCTTAGACAATATCGCCGCCAGCATCGGCGAAGAACGCGACACGATTGAAGATGTGATCGAGCCGTATCTGATTCAACAAGGCTATTTGCAGCGCAGCCCACGCGGACGGATTGCCACGCTGGCCACCTATCGGCATTTAGGCGTTGCGCCACCTAAAAATTCAAACGATTTATTCGGTTCGCCGGCATAGAATATGTGCAAAGTGCTATTTATTTAATAGCAAATCACATCCGCCGCACCATTTAACTGCCGCCGCTCTACCACTTGCCTTTGGGCTGCTGCGCCCGTATGAACGCCGAGATGATGTCCACGGAATCTTGTTTTCTTGCAGCTTGTGCGAAGTCAATCGCGGTCATACCGAGTTCGTTTTTCAAGCTCACATCAGCCCCCTCTTCCAGCAGCAGCTTGACCACACCTGGTGTGCCGTAATGGGCGGCCATCATCAACGGGGTGGTTTTGTTGGGGCTTTCAGAATCGATATACGCATGGTTTTCTAGGAGGATTTTGACGAGCTGGGTGTGACCGGAGGTGGCCGCGTAGTGCAAGGGAGTCCAGCCGGTTTTGTTGACATCGGCACCGAGTTTGATGAGCTGCGCCGCAAGCTCCACCTGCCCCTTGAACACGGCCATCATCAGTGGGCTTTCGCCTTGCTCGGTGAGATGGTTCACATCAATCTTCGGCGCATTGATGAGTACTTGCGCCACCTTGGGTGAGGGCTCGCGCAACGCGAGAAACAGACCGTGAAACTTGTTTGGATCAATCGTGTTGGGATCGAAACCGCGCTGGATCAAACTTTGCACGCTGCGCTCGTCATCTAAGGCAATCGCTTTGAAAAAGTCTTCATACGCGCCTGCGTGGGCGAGTCCGGTGAGCAATGCCAAGCTGGCCACCAACAACGATTTGACGACTCGGCGCACAAGACGAAATTTCATGCTGCAATCTCCTGAATGCGGGGGAATAGTCGGTCAAAATTATGGGAGGTCACCTGCGCTACCTCCTCAACGCTCAGACCTTTGAGCTCGGCTAATTGTTTGGCGACGAAAGGAACGTAAGCCGGCGAGTTGGTTTTGCCGCGATAAGGTGTGGGCGCGAGATAGGGGCTGTCGGTTTCGATCAGGCAACGCTCCAAAGGAACGTAAGCGGCCACTTCGCGCAGCTCGGCAGCGGCTTTGAAGGTGAGGATGCCAGAGAAGCTGATGTAAAAATCCAAATCAAGCGCGGCTTTGGCAACTTCCATGCTTTCTGTGAAGCAGTGAAACACGCCTTTTGCGCGCGGCAAGTCTGCAGCCTGGGAGGCGAAACCGCCTTCTTCTTTCAAAATAGCCAATGTGTCATCTGATGCAGAGCGGGTATGAATGATGAGCGGCAAATCCGTGGCACGCGCCGCGCGAATATGCGTGCGAAAGCGCTCGCGCTGCCATTGCATGTCGGCCACGCTGCGGCCTCCTTTGCGGCCTTGCATGTCGTAGTAATCCAGCCCCGTTTCGCCAATGGCCACGACTTTGGGCAGCTTGGAGCGGCTCACAAGCTCATCGAATGTGGGCTCCTGAATGCCTTCATTGTCGGGATGCACACCGACTGTGCTCCAGAAATTCTCGTAGTCGGTGGCGAGCTGGTGCACTTCGGGAAACTCTTCGATCGTGGTGCAGATGCACAGCGCACGGGTGACCTGCGCAGCTTGCATGGCAGCACGAATCGCAGGCAAATCGCCTCGCAATTCAGGAAAGTTCAGATGGCAATGGGAATCGGTAAACACAGCGCAGTCTTTCGGCGCAAGGCTCAAATCGTCTGCGTTGGACGGTCTGATACTAAATGTGCGCCCAAGAGTTGCTC
>JAAUOI010000115.1 GCA_012036375.1 Allobrachymonas sp.
ATTTGAAATTAAATTCTGAAAATTATTGAATGTGAAATAAAAATCTGTAAGTCATCAAAATTAGATCATTAATTTTAAACCAAAGCTTCTACGATTCGCTCCATTGATTTCTTCCAGTAGGAGTTCTTATGTGTGGCATCGTCGGAGCAGTTTCTAATCGCAATATCGTTCCCGTCCTCGTGCAGGGCTTGCAGCGGCTGGAATACCGTGGTTATGACTCGTGTGGCGTGGCGGTGCACAACGGCGGTTTGAAACGGGCACGCACCACCTCGCGCGTGGCTGAGCTGCAAGCGCAGATCAATGCAGATGCCAAGAATGGCGCAATTTTTGAAGGCCACACCGGCATCGCCCACACCCGCTGGGCCACGCACGGCGCGCCTGCGGTCCACAACGCACATCCGCATTTCAGCGCGGGCCCGCATGCCAAAGCCAATTCAGTAGGCCGCGTGGCCTTGGTGCACAACGGCATCATTGAAAACCACGAATCGCTACGTAAAACTTTGCAAGCCAAAGGCTATGAATTCGTGAGCCAAACGACACGGAAGTGATCGCGCATTTGGTCGATTCGCTTTATGACGGCGATATTTTTGAAGCCCTCAGGCAAGCGGTGGTTCAACTGCATGGCGCTTATGCGCTGGCGGTGTTTCATAAAGACGAACCGCATCGCGTGGTGGGCGCTCGCGCAGGCTCGCCATTGATTCTTGGTGTGGGCAAAGCTGCTACCGAAGGGGCATCACATACAGGCGAACACTTCTTAGCGTCTGATGCTATGGCGCTTGCCGGCGTGACTGATCAAATCATCTACCTTGAAGAGGGCGATTTGGTCGATTTGCAAATCGGTAAATACTGGGTCTGCGGCAAAGATGGCAAGCCTTTTGCAAATGACAAACGCCCCGTCAAAACCGTGCAAGTGCACAGCGGTGCGGCCGAGCTTGGCCCCTATCGCCACTACATGCAAAAAGAAATTTTCGAGCAGTCCCGCGCCTTGGCCGACACACTGGAAGGCGTGGTGGGCATCGCGCCCGAGCTGTTTGAAGAATCGGGCAACCACAAAGCCGGCGAGGGCGCACACGCCACCTTCAAAGCGATTGACAGCGTGCTGATTCTTGCTTGCGGCACGAGTTATTACAGCGGCTCGGTTGCTAAATACTGGCTCGAATCGATTGCCAAAATACCTTGCCAAGTGGAAATCGCCAGCGAGTATCGCTACCGCGATTCCGTGCCCAACCCGCGCACACTCGTCGTCACGATTTCTCAATCAGGCGAAACGGCCGACACGCTGGCCGCGCTCAAGCATGCCAAGGCCCAAGGCATGCCGCACACGCTCACGATCTGCAACGTAGCCACCAGCGCCATGGTGCGCGAATGCAAGCTTGCTTACCTCACCCGAGCTGGCGTAGAAATCGGCGTGGCCTCCACCAAAGCCTTCACCACCCAGCTCGCAGGCTTGTTCTTGCTGACGCTCGCCATCGCGCAAAGCAAAGGCTTGCTCAGCGAACAGCATGAGCATGATCATCTGGCGGCGATGCGGCATTTGCCAGTCGCCTTGCAAGCCGTTCTCGCGCTCGAGCCCCAGCTCATCGCCTGGGCAGGAGATTTCGCGAAGAAAGACAACGCCCTGTTTCTGGGCCGCGGCCTGCATTGGCCGATTGCGATGGAAGGCGCGTTAAAGCTCAAAGAAATCAGCTACATCCACGCCGAAGCCTATGCCGCCGGCGAGCTCAAGCATGGCCCCTTGGCACTGGTGACGAATGAAATGCCCGTGGTCACCGTTGCGCCCAACGATGCGCTCTTAGAAAAGCTCAAAAGCAATATGCAAGAAGTCCGCGCAAGAGGCGGCGTGCTCTACGTGCTCGCCGATCGCGACAGCCACATCGAATCCGCCGAAGGCTTGCATGTGATCCGCATGCCCGAGCACTACGGTGCGCTGTCTCCAATCCTCCACGTTGTGCCATTGCAGTTGCTGGCGTATCACACGGCGCTGGCGAAGGGGACCGATGTTGATAAACCGCGCAATCTTGCAAAGAGTGTCACTGTCGAATGACAGTCACGGTGCGCGGCTAGCGCACTGCGCGGTTTGGGGTGCACTCTCAATCGCAGCGCGATGTGATGTGCGCACCATAAGCCTAGGAATTTGGCCAAGAGCGTGACCGTAGAGTAACGATTTGGCGCGGTTTTGGCGCAATTCTGGCGCGATTTATTGAAATTGCGCCAAAACCGCGCCATAATTGCGCCATGAGTTCCACAAATCGCGCCACGGATCATGCTGTTGTGTTGCCACGCTTGCTGGCAAGCATTGAGAAAGCGCCGCAGGGTCTGTCGTTGGCGCAATTGCTCACACAGCATCGCAAGCTGCCGCGTCGCAGTGCGCAGCGGCTGATTCAGCAATTGCTTGAAGAGGGCAAGATTGCAGCGCAGGGAGAGGCGCGTGCGCGGCGCTACTTCTCAATGGACGCGTTCGCGGCTGTGAAGGAGGCAAATTTTGAAGAGATGCCAGATGCTTTCCCCGAAGACATCGCCATCTCATCTGAGAGTCAAGAAATTCTCGCCTATGTCAATCGCCCCGTACAGTCACGCACGCCCGTGGGCTATCAGACCGATTTTTTAGACAGCTATGTGCCCAATAAAACGTTTTATCTCAGCGCACAATTGCGCCAACAATTGCGCCAAATTGGCAACACCGATCAAGTCGATGCACCGGCAGGTACCTATAGCCGTGCGATCCTCGCCCGGTTGTTGATTGACTTGTCTTGGGCTTCTAGCCATTTAGAAGGCAATACCTGATTCGCGCCTCGATACACGCGCCTTGATCGAGCAAGGCCAAGCAGCTATTGGCAAAGCAGCGATTGAGACGCAAATGATTTTGAATCACAAAACTGCCATTGAACTGCTGGTGGCTAATCTCGATCAAGCGAAATTCGACCGTTTTACGTTGATGAATGTTCATAGCGCATTGGCAGAGAATTTGCTGCCCAACCCAGCAGATGAAGGCCGCATTCGCCAGCATGCAGTGGATATTGGCCGCAGTGTCTATCGCCCCTTGGCGGGTGAGCGGCAGATCACGACTGCTTTTGATGCGATGCTCGTCAAGCTGCAAAAAATCAAAGATCCGTTTGAGCAATCCTTCTTCGTGATGGTGCACTTGCCGTATTTGCAGCCGTTTGCTGACATCAACAAGCGCACTTCGCGCCTCGCGGCAAATTTGCCATTGTTTCGCGCCAACCTGTGCCCGCTTACCTTCCTTGATGTGCCCGAAGCTGCCTACAGCCGCGCCATGCTCGGCGTGTATGAAATGACGCGCATTGATCTGCTGCGCGATGTGTATGCATGGGCCTATCAGCGCTCGGCGCAAGAGTATGTGGCCGTGCGCCAAGAGTTGGTCGAGCCTGATCCGCTGCGCCTCGCGTGGCGCGATTTGATCAAGCAGGTGATCAGCGAGGTTGTGCGCAAACCAACAATGAATGCCAACACGCTGATCACCGCGCAACTCAAGCAAGCGGTGCCCGCGCGTGAGCGAGCCGCTGTGAAAGCCTTGATCACACAAGAGCTAGCGCGTTTGCATGACGGCGTGCTGGCGCGCTATGGCCTGCGACCCTCTGAGTTGGAGAAATGGCTGGCGCAAAAATCTGCGCGGTAAGGGCAGCAGCTATAACAGCGGCCACACGATACTGTAAAAATCCTCTGGTCTGAGCTATGCTGCACCCATGGAACATTCATCTTGGTTAACTAACTCACTGATTTTTCTCGCTGCTGCTGTGGCGGCGGTGCCGATTGCTAAAGCGCTGGGCCTAGGCTCGATCATTGGTTATTTAGCGGCGGGCATCGTGATTGGGCCTTGGGGGCTGGGGCTGGTGAGCGATGTGCAGAGCATTTTGCATTTTGCGGAATTTGGTGTGGTGTTGATGCTGTTTTTTGGTGGGGCTTGAGCTGGAGCCTCGGCGCTTGTGGGAGCTGCGGCGGCCGATTTTTGGCTGGGGTTCAGTGCAGGTGCTGGGATGCGCCGCTCTTCTTTTCATAGCATTCAACGCAGTATTGACGTCGGCAAGTGGCCAATTTGGCTTGAATTTATCGTGGAAAGTGGCCTTGGTGGCGGCCTTGGGTTTGGCGCTCTCGTCCACGGCAATTGCGCTGCAAGTGTTGGGGGAGCGCAATCAATTGCCCACCACCGGCGGGCAGGCGGCGTTTTCTGTGCTGCTGTTTCAGGACGTGGCGGCGATTCCGATTTTGGCTTTGTTGCCGCTGTTTGGCAGTCAGCACAGATGCCGTAGCGGGCAATGCTTGGATCGAAGCGGGCAAGGCGATTGGCGTGATCGCGGCGATTATCTTCGGCGGACGTTTTTTGTTGCGCCATGCGCTGCGCTGGATTGCGGGCAGCAAAACGCCAGAGATTTTTACGGCGGCTGCTTTGCTGCTGGTGGTGGCGATTGCGGCGCTGATGCAGTTTGTCGGCTTATCGATGGCACTCGGTGCATTTTTAGCGGGTGTGCTGCTCGCGGAGAGTGAATACCGGCGAGAGTTGGAAACGGATATTGAGCCGTTTAAAGGCTTGCTGCTGGGCTTGTTTTTCATGGCCGTGGGCATGAGTATTGATTTCAAGGTGATCTTGGCAGCGCCCGTGGTCATGGCGTTGCTCGTGATCGGGTTCATGGCGATCAAGGCGGCCATGATTTACAGCATGGCCAAATGGATGGGCTTGCCCTATCAAGAGCGGCCTTTGTTTACGCTGATGTTGGCGCAAGGTGGGGAGTTTGCGTTTGTGGTGTTTCAGCAAGCCTCGGGATTGAAGATGATGGATGCGCAAACTACTTCAATGCTGATTGGCGCGGTGGCCCTGTCGATGCTGCTCTCGCCGCTGCTCTTGGTGCTGATGGATAAATTCTTGATGCCGCGCTTTGCTAACTGCGGCAAGCCTGATGTACCGGAGCTGGCAGAGCAGCAGCACGCGGGTGTGATTGTGGCGGCGTGGGCGCTATGGGCAGATTGTGGTGCGGGTGCTTTCTGCGGCGGGGCATCAGGCCACGGTACTCGATCATGATGCAGAGCAGGTGCAGGGCTTTGATGCGCTTTTGGTTATCGGGCGTTTTATGGCGATGCAACGCGACTGGATTTACTTCGCACGGCGGGCGCTGGGCAGGCCAAACTCTTGGTGGTGGCGGTGGATAGCGTGGAGCAGAGCATGGAGATCGTGCGCCTGTGTTTGGCGCATTTTCCGCAGCTCAAGCTTGTGGTGCGGGCAAGAAATGTGCAGCACTTTTATGAACTGCGCAATTTAGGTGTGACGGCGATTCAGCGCGAGACCTTTGAATCAGCCTTGCTCTCTGCACAAGACGCATTGCAGGTGGTGGGCGAAACGCCGCAAGAGGCGGCTGCCACCACCGAGCGCTTTCGCAGCCACAATCTGGCGCAGATTGAAGCGACTTGGCCACATCACCAAGATGAAGCGCGCCTCGTGAGCATTGCCAAAGCAGGTCGCCAGCAACTCGAAGAGTTGATGGCGCAAGAGCGACAAGTGACGCTGCTGGGCGATGATGTCATCGCGCATCCGCCCGCAAAAGCGAAATAAAAATTACTTGCTTCTCAGTTCGCGGCGCAAGATCTTGCCCACATTGGTCTTGGGCAAATCATCGCGGAATTCGATGTACTTCGGAATCTTGTAGCCCGTGAGTTCTTTGCGGCAATAGCTCATCACCATCTCTTCAGTGAGGCTTGCATCGTTTTTCACGACGAAGACTTTGATGGCTTCGCCTTGCTTGGTGTCCGCCACGCCGACTGCCGCGCATTCGACCACGCCGGGGCACAGTGAAATGACGTTCTCTAGCTCATTGGGGAAGACGTTGAAACCGCTGACAATGATCATGTCTTTCTTGCGATCCACAATTTTGGTGTAGCCCTTCGCATCCATGATGCCGATGTCGCCGGTGCGCATGAAGCCATCAGCCGTGAAGGCTTTTTTGTTTTCTTCGGGCTGGTTGTAGTAGCCCACCATGATATTGGGGCCCTTGATGCAAATCTCGCCCGATTCGCCGATGGGCAAGCTGTTGCCATCGTCATCCTTGATCGCGATGTCGATGCTGGGCAGGGGTAGGCCAATCGTGCCGCTGAATTCTTTGCTGAGCACGGGATTGTTCGTGCCAATCGCGCAGGTTTCGCTCATGCCCCAGCCTTCCACCATGGGGCAGCCGGTGGCTTGCTGCCAATGCTTGGCCGTGCCTTCTGAGGCGGCCATGCCGCCGGCTTGCGAGACGCGCAGATTGCTCCAATCCACGGTTTTGAACATGGGGTGCTGCAAAAGCGCGTTAAACAGCGTGTTCACTGCGGGCAGCATGTGGAAGGGACGCTTCTTCAAGGTCTCGATGAACTTGCCGAAATCGCGCGGGTTGGCAATCAGCGTCATGTGCGAGCCGCCGCGAATCGCCAACAGGCTCAAAGTGAGCGCGAAGATGTGATACAGCGGCAAGGCGGCAATGCTGTTGACCTTGCTGGAATCGCCCACGAGTTTGAGCGCAGGGGAGAACCATGCCTCAGCCTGCAAAATCGCGGCAATGATGTTGCGATGCGTGAGCACTGCGCCTTTGGACAGACCCGTGGTGCCGCCGGTGTATTGCAGGAAAGCAATCGAATCCAAATTGGCTTGCGAAGGCTTCATGGCCATACGCGTGCCTTCTGCTAATGCGCGATTGAATGCAGTGACTTGTAAGCCCTTGCTCAAAGGCAACTTGTAGGCCGGCACCATCTTGGCCAAATGCCGCACGGCGAATGTGAGCCAACTGCCATACCAAAAGCCCAGCAAATCGCCCATAGAGGCGATCACGACTTGCTTGATCTGCGTTTTGTCGATCACTTCTTCCAGCGTGTGGCAGAAATTCTCCAAAATCACAATGGCTGTGGCACCAGAATCTTTGAGCTGATGCTCTAGCTCGCGCGGGGTGTAGAGCGGGTTCACGTTCACGCAGGTGTAGCCTGCCCGCAAAACGGCCGACATGGTGACCGGAAACTGCGGCACATTGGGCAGCATGATTGCTACACGCGCGCCGGGTTCGAGCCCTAGGCTTTGCAGCCATGCACCCAAGGCGCTCGATAAATCATCGAGCTTGCGATAACTCATCCAGCGGTCAAAGCACACCGCAAACGGATTGCTCGCATGCTTTTTAAAGCTCTCTTCCAACAGCTGCGCCAGCGAATGGTATTGCTCAGGGGCAATGGTGTGCGGGACTTCGGTGGGATAGCTGGCGAGCCAAGGGCGCTCGTTCAGTGCTACGGCAGATGACATGCAAATCTCCAAATAATCGGAAATGATTCTAGAGGAGACGCAAGGTTGTGAGGCTCAGTGAAGTCCCGATGCCAACTTATGGCGCAGTGCGGCGAAATGTGCTTGAAAGCTATTGCCCAGTCGCTGTGACTTGGCAGCTGAGTATGAAACTCAAGCTGGAATTGGCTGGGAAGGTGGCGATGCTCAGGCCGCCCGCTGTGAACAGGTTCGGCCATAGCCCTGCCCCGGGACAAACGGCTGCTGATGAGCCAGATGCAGTGCAGGCCGTTACCGTGCAGTTAGACAAGCCCGTGCTGGGTGCATCTTTGGCGATTGCGCCATTGGCGGCTGTCGCACCTGTATTGCTGAATGTGACCGTGTATTGCGTGGTGCTGCCTGCCACCAAAGTCGTTGTGCCATTGGTTTTGGTGACATCCAAAGCGGTAGAGCAGGCGGTGGTGAGGGTGGTGCTGTTGCCCAACACGGTGAATGTGCCTGTGGTGGCAAACCAGGGCTCGGCCACGCCATCGCCTGCGCCTGTTCCTCCTGTGAGGTTACCGCGATCCACGCCAGTCGCCCCACCTGTGACCGCAATCGTGGGCGCAGCACTGGCTGCAAAATAAATCACTCCACCGCCGCCGCCGCCGCCCGGACCATGTCGGTCATACGATGAATTCGCGCCAGCGCCACCATTGCTAGCAAATGTGCGCCCCGCCAAGCTACTTGCTGTGGCCACCAAAATTGAGCCGCCTGCGCCACCTCCACCCGCTGCATCGGTGCATCCGCCCGTGGTGAAATTCGGCCCGAAGCCGTTTGCTCCATTAGCTAAGAAGTTGCCTGTGCCGCTGACAGCACCGATACGACCTATGATGATGCCGCCGCCATTGCCGCCCCAGAATGACCGGCTGACACCACGCCGTCTGCTCGGCCTTGCTTAACAAGATCCATTGAGACGTTAATAGAAGCCCTAGGTTTACGCTTAAGCGCATTCAAGGGCTCTTCATCCATCTCAACGGTGCCTTCGGCAGGCACGATCTCAATTCCAGCCATGTTTAACATTTTTTAATATACAGTAACAAACCCGAACATTTTACCTCCACTTTGGAAAGTGTAGCCAGTATACAAGTATACTGTGAGGTATGCAAGCTCATAGAGAAAAAGGGGATGCCTCATGTCCATCTGTTCTAAATTACTACGTTTTC
>JAAUOI010000116.1 GCA_012036375.1 Allobrachymonas sp.
AAGGCCATGCTGGGCAAAGTGCCGGGCAATATTGAAGCGATTCGCCCGATGAAAGACGGCGTGATTGCCGATTTCGTGATCACCGAGCAGATGATCAAGCAGTTCATCAAGATGGTGCATCCACGCAGCTTGCTCACGCCCAGCCCACGCATCATCATCTGCGTGCCGTGTGGCTCCACACAGGTGGAGCGCCGCGCGATTCGTGATGCGGCAGAAGCGGCGGGCGGCAGCCCGGTGGATTTGATTGAAGAGCCGATGGCAGCCGCGATTGGCGCGGGTTTGCCGGTGAGCGAGGCTTCTGGCTCGATGGTGGTGGACATTGGTGGCGGCACAACCGAAGTGGGCGTGATCTCACTTGGCGGCATGGTCTACAAAGGCTCGGTGCGCGTCGGCGGCGATAAGTTTGACGAGGCCATCATCAACTACATTCGCCGCAATTACGGCATGCTGATTGGCGAGCCCACGGCAGAGGCCATCAAAAAGCAAATTGGCTCGGCCTTTCCTGGCTCAGAAGTCAAAGAGATGGAAGTCAAAGGCCGCAACCTGTCAGAGGGTGTGCCGCGTGCGTTCACGATTTCATCGAATGAAGTGTTGGAAGCTTTGACCGATCCACTCAATCAAATCGTCAGTGCTGTGAAAAACGCGCTGGAGCAAACGCCACCCGAGTTGGGTGCAGACATTGCCGAGCGCGGCATGATGCTCACGGGTGGCGGTGCGCTGCTGCGCGATTTGGATCGCTTGCTGGCTGAAGAAACTGGTTTGCCTGTGCTGGTGGCGGAAGACCCACTGACCTGCGTGGTGCGCGGTTGCGGCATTGCGCTGGAGAACTCCAGCTCTTCGCGCATCGGCAGCATTTTTGCTTCTGAATGAAGCATCGCAGCTGTTATTCCTAGGTCTCTGAGGAGTCCACTGTGCCCTTAGGAACACTGGACCGCGCTCCGCCACCTTTCTTCAGGCAAGGTCAGTCGGCACTGTCAAAGTTGATGTTGTTCTCGGCGCTGGCGCTGTTTCTGATGGTGGCTGATGTGCGTTTTAAGCTCACGGGGCCGATTCGCACGGCGGTAGCGACCGCCTTGTATCCGGTGCAGTGGCTGGTGATGCGGCCGATTGACATGGTGCGCGGCGGCGGGGCTTATTTCGCCTCATTGCAATCCGCGCAAGCGGCGGAAGTGGCAGCCAAAAAACAATTGACTGCGCAAGCGCAACGCGCGGCTCAAGTGGAGCAACTCAATTTAGAAAATGATCGCCTGCGCAAGCTGCTGGCGCTACGCGAGCGCACCACCACACCCGCGCAAGCGGCTGAAGTGATGTATGACGCAGCTGATCCGTTTACGCGGCGCGTGATGGTAGACAAAGGGCAGATGCAGGGTGTGAAGCTGGGCTCGCCGGTGATGGACGATGGCGGCATTTTGGGGCAGGTCACGCGCGTGTATCCGCTCTCATCTGAGGTGACGCTCTTGATCGACCGCGAGCATGCGATTCCTGTGCTCAACACCCGCACGGGCGCCCGCAGTGTGGTGTATGGCGATCCCTTGGTGCATGGCGGCACGCTAGAGCTGCGCTTCATGGCGGGCAATGCCGATGTACAGCAAGGTGATATGTTGTCAACCAGTGGAGTGGACGGCGTTTATCCGCCGGGTATTCCGGTGGCGCGGGTGGAAAAAGTGGAGCGGCGTGCGGATTCGGCGTTTGCGCGCATCAGTTGCCAGCCGCTGGCCAATACGCTAGGGGCGAAACATGTCTTATTGTTAGAGCCGTTTTCAGTGCAAATTCCGATACCGGCCGGCTACGAGCCTGCGCAGAATGCTCCTAAAAAAGGAGTTAAAAAATGATCATGCGTTCGGGTCAACAGCTCTTGCTGCCAGCCAATCCGTTGTTCATTTGGGGCTCGCTATTGGCGGCCTTGATGACCAATGTGTTGCTCTCGCATCTGTTTGGCCGCGCCGCTTGGCCGCCAGATGTGTTGGCACTGGTCTTGGTGTTCTGGACGATTCATCAGCTCTGCGCATCGGTGTGGGTGTGGCCTTTATGTTTGGCTTGGCGATGGATGTGCACCAAGGCGCATTGCTCGGTCAGCATGCGTTGGCCTACACAGCATTGAGCTTTTTTGCGATCACGATTTCCCGGCGCTTGCTTTGGTATTCGATCTCGTCGCAGGCGCTACAAATTTTTCCTTTGCTGGCGGCTGCGCATGCCGTACAGTTTGTGGTGCGCTTGATTGCGGGGCATGGATTTCCGGGTTGGTCGTTTCTATTGGCTCCATTTTTTGAAGCAGTGCTGTGGCCTGTGGTGACGCTGATTTTGCTTGCGCCACAAATGCGTGCACCCGATCCTGATGCGAACCGGCCGTTATGAACATGCCCCTAAGCTCCCCTAGGTTGCGCGATGTTCGCTGCCCCAAGTCGAAATTGGGGTTGCGGCTTAGTCTGCTGAGGGCGACTCGTTGGCGCTCACATCATTGGGTGCACCATGACTGAACTTCGCAATATCGAAGCCGAGTTGGGCAAATTCCGCCGCCGCGTCTTGGTGGCTACTGCTGTCGTGTTGTTTTGCTTTGCACTCTTGCTGGCGCGTCTCGTGTGGCTGCAAGTGGTGCGACACGATGATTTTGAAGCGCAGGCTGAGAGCAATCGAACGGCGATTGTGCCCATTGTCCCCAATCGCGGCTTGATCATGGATCGCAATGGTACCGTGGTGGCAACCAACTATTCAGCTTACACGCTGGAGATCACGCCAGCCAAAATTAACGGCACACTCGATGAGGTGATTGAGCAGCTCGGCGGCTTGGTAGAAATCGCGCCGCGTGATCGTCGCCGCTTTAAAAAGCTGATGGATGAATCCAAGAGCTTTGAATCGCTGCCAATACGCACGCGCTTGTCGGATGCAGAAGTCGCCAAATTTGCTGCGCAGCGCTTTCGCTTTCCGGGTGTGGACATCAAGGCGCGCCTGTTTCGCAACTATCCTTATGGCGAGCTCGCAGCCATGTGGTGGGCTATATTGGGCGCATCAATCCGCGTGAAAAGGAATTGATCGAAGAATGGCCGGATGAGCAGCAATCCAATTACAAGGGCACAGAATACATCGGCAAGCTGGGCATCGAACAAAGCTTTGAGCAGCAGCTGCACGGCATCACTGGTGTAGAAGAAGTTGAAACCTCTGCGGGCGGCCGCGCAGTGCGCAAACTGGCCAGCAACCCCGCCACGCCAGGCAACACGATACAACTGTCGATCGACATCAAGCTGCAAAAGTTGATCGAAGAAATGTATGGCGAGCGGCGCGGTGCCTTGGTGGCGATTGATCCGCGCAATGGTGAGGTGCTCGCTTTTGTGAGCATGCCCACCTTTGATCCCAACTTATTTGTCGAAGGCATTGATCAAGAAAATTGGGCGCTGCTCAATGAAAGTATCGACAAGCCTTTGCTCAACAGAGCGCTGCGAGGCACGTATCCACCCGGCTCGACCTACAAGCCCTTCATGGCCTTGGGCGCACTAGAAACTGGCAAACGCACGGTTGGCACCATCATTAACGACGCAGGCTCTTGGACATTTGGTGGCCACACCTTCAGAAGCCATGGCGATGGCGGTTTGGGACCCGTGGACTTGCACCGCAGTATCGTGAAGTCCTCCAACGTGTATTACTACTCATTGGCCAATGAAATGGGCGTGGATGCCATGCATGATTTCATGAAGCCGCTGGGCTTTGGGCAGATGACAGGGATTGATGTGCTGGGCGAGGTGCGCGGCGTTTTGCCCAGCCAAGAGTGGAAGCGCAACGCCTATAAAAAACCTGAGCAGAAGAAATGGTATGCCGGCGAAACGATCTCTTTGGGTATCGGTCAGGGCTACAACACCTTCACCATGCTTCAGCTCGCCCATGCCACCTCGATATTGGCCAGCGGCGGTATCAAGCATACGCCGCGCCTGGTGACCGCCACGCAAGACGCGATCAGCCGCAGTTGGATTCCTGCACTGCCACGCGAGAGCGTGAAGCTGGGTTACAAGCCTGAGCATGTGGCGGCTGTGAATCGTGCGTTGGTGGGGGTGACGCAGGAGGGCACGTCGGCTCGTGTGTTTGCTGGCGCGGGTTACTTGAGCGCAGGCAAAACAGGCACAGCACAGGCTGTGACGATTGGACAAAAAGACAAATACAACGCCTCTAAATTGGAAGAGCATCAGCGCGATCATTCGCTTTATATGGCGTTTGCACCCGCTGACAACCCGCAAATCGCCTTGGCTGTGATTGTGGAAAACTCAGGCTTTGGCGCAGCGCATGCTGCACCGATTGCGCGACGCGTGTTTGACTATATATTGATGGGGCAATACCCCAGCGAAGAAGATTTAGCCGCTGTGAAAAAAGGCTTGGCTGCCGCACCAATGGGCAAGCCCCGCAGAATTGACGAAGTGCCTTGGAAAAGCATACAACCTTGAATGCGGCATCGAATTTTTAAGCCATTTTGGCCTCTAGCCGGCATAAAATATGCGCCAAATGCTATTGAATTAGGAGCGAGGCGAGGAGTCACCTCACACCCAGTCGCTCCAATTCAATTCGCGCGGTGCTGACGTCGCGGCCATATTCGGCCAAGTGACGCTCACGCTCTTCGCTGCTCCATTCGGCGGGAGAAAAACTCTCTGCGCTGTAGCTGCCGCTGGTATGCACGATGCCAGCGCGGCGCGGCATCATCAGGCGGTCGGGAAATTTATCGGGGATCAAAAGAAACGCTTCCACATCGCGCAGCTTGAGTGGAAAAGCAGGCCGCTTGTCGCGGATCAAAGCGCCAAACAGGTGCAGCTTGAACTCTTGCTCGCCCGCTTTGACTTCTTCGTTGAAGGTCAGCAGCGCAAACGGCTGACCCCGCGCATCATCGATGCGGCCAGTGACCACATAACGCCCCGGAACGCGCACTTGCGCTTTGAGATAAAAATTGAGCGAGCCGCTCTCTTGCGCTTCTCGTGCACTGTTGATCCAAGTGGCGGGCGTTTCGTCGGTGTAGATCACGTCGAAATGCGCCACGCCTTCTTTGCCATCGGCTTTGACGAAGACCAGCACGCGGATCGTGCCGGATGCGCTGGCAAACCCTGGGTTTGTGGCGTGAGGCGGGCACTGTAATTGCCATCGTTTGCGACTTCGTCGCTGCCATTGCTGGCCGCCAGCCCTGCATCAGAAAAATCGAGATTGGCCGAGCGCGGCGTGCTCAGTTGTTTGTTGTCGGCCAAAGTTTGCCCAGAAGCACGGGTGACGACGAGCGGCAGCGCGCGCCCCGCGCCATCGGTCGCTTGTACGGTGAACTTCACTGCATCGTTGCCCGAGAGAAACACCCGGTCTTGCCCGGTTTTGAGGGTGATGCCCTTGACGGGGTTGCCCTGTGGATCGCGCATGGTTTTTTCTTCTACCACCGGGTCAAAGGGCTTGATGCGATCAGGATGCTCGGCAATCGGGCGCGAATCATGCGGATAGCGCGTGGCATCGCGGTAGGTGTTGAAGACTTGCTCTGCGCGTTCATAACGCGATCGCCACATGGTAAGTTTTTCTTCACGCAGGCGCATGCCTTCAGCGCTGAGCGGCAATGTGCTGCTGCCTGCGGAAGACGAGGCATTAGATGCAGAAGCACCGAATGGCGATGCAGCTTGCGAAGTGAGCGCTGTACTGAGGCTTGCGGGCGTAGCGGTGGCAGCGTTGCGCGTTGAATCCTCAGAATCCGAAGCCAGCCACCACCAGCCAATCGAAGCGCCCACGCATATCACAGCCAGCGCAGCAAGTCCTGTGAACTTCATGACAAGCCGCGCGTTCTGACCGATCTACGCTGCTTATTGCGCGTTCGTCACCATATCCGCGCGAGCCAAGCCGACTACGCCGCCCCAATTGCCATTGGTGTAGTGATCGTACTGCTCTTTGTTGTCGCGGAACTTCACGTTGTGATTAGTCCATTTCACACTACCGCCTTCGTTGGCTGCCGTGCCCAGTGTGAGGTCATTGCAAAACCAGTTGCCAGGGTTGCACAAACCGCGCCCGCCAGAGCCCGCTGTGCCGCCCGAGGAGTGGTAGGCCACTGCTTGATCGTCTTGCCCGGGCATCAATCCAGATTGAATCGCGCCTTTGGAGCCGGTGAACATATAAAACCATTTGGCACGGGTTTGGTTGTGGTCATACAGTGCGCGTGCGGTGGCGGTTTTCAAGTCTTGGGTGAGCGGGTCTGAGACGGCCCAGCTGCCCAAATCAGCCAACTCACTGCCGCCACCAGCACCTGCGGCCACATTGACCCATTTGATATTCCAGCCAGTTTGCGTGCCGCCACCGGCTGCTGCCCCGCATTGGCCGCCAGAAACCACGCCATTTTTCTTCGTGCGCGCCGTGCCGCCATACATCGACAGCGCATAGCCGATTTGTAAATTGCCAGCGCTGTGCGCAGCGACGTAGCACCAGTTACTGCCTGTGCAGTAGCAATCGAGCGCATCGCGCACGCGATAATTTTGATCAGAGACGCGATTGAAGCCATCCCAGTTCACAGAAATTTTGTTCACGCCAGCCGCCGTGGTGGCTGGACCCCAGTAGGTGAAATCCGCGTAATTACCCGCTTGCGCATTGGGGTTGTTGCGGCCATTGATCCACAGGGAATAATTGGTAGCGACTGCCGCGCCTGCGAAGGCCAAAATCAATGCGGCTGCGGCCAAAAATCTCTTTTTCATCATTGTCTCCAGTGTTGGTATTGGTTTTAAAAAAAGAACGATCGTGCTTTTAATCGAATTCTCTGACTTGCAGTGCCATGTAACTATCCGTGTAATCCCGTAATTTGTAGTTTGTTCATGAAGTTCAACGTACTTTCAGAGCAATTGCGGGTAAATACCGAATAAAAATTCATAAACATTAAAGAATAATTAAAACAACTGGCCGCACGGGGCGGACAGGTGGTTATGTTCATTGCGCACAACTTGCTCGCGCGATGAATTTTTGAGGAGACTGAAGATGCTGAAATTATCAAAATTGGCCACTGCAATGGCTCTAGCCGCAGGCGCTTTGGCGGTGCAAGCTGCTGAAGTTGAAGTGCTCCACTACTGGACATCGGGTGGCGAAGCCAAATCGGTGGCCGAGTTGAAAAAGATGCTGGAGGCCAAAGGCCACAAGTGGAAAGACTTTGCAGTGGCGGGCGGCGGTGGAGACAACGCGCAGACGGCTTTGAAGAGCCGCGCTGTGGCGGGCAACCCACCCGCAGCAGCTCAGGTCAAAGGCCCTGCGATTCAAGACTGGGCCAATGAAGGCATGTTGGCCAATATCGATGCGGTGGCCAAGGCTGAGAAGTGGGACGATCTGTTGCCCAAAGTGGTGGGCGATGTCATGAAAAGCAAGGGCAACTATGTGGCCGCACCGGTGAACGTGCACCGCGTCAATTGGATGTGGGCCAATCCTGATGTGCTGAAAAAAGCCGGTGTCTCTGGCATGCCCAAGACTTGGGATGAGTTCTTCGTGGCAGCTGACAAGATCAAAAAATCAGGCGATGTGGCGCTGGCGCATGGCGGCCAGAATTGGCAAGACTTTACGGTATTTGAATCGGTGGCGCTCGGTGTTGGTGGCGCAAAGTATTACAACGACGCGCTGGTCAAGCTCGATCCCAAAGCCCTGCAAAGCCCAACCACCACCAAGGTGCTAGAAACGTTTAAAAAGCTCAAAGGCTACACCGATAACGCCTCCAATGGCCGCGATTGGAATTTGACGACCGCTATGGTGATTCAGGGCAAAGCCGGCTTCCAATTCATGGGTGATTGGGCCAAAGGTGAGTTCACCGCCGCTGGCAAAAAACCCGGTGAAGGCTTCCTCTGCGCCGCAGCGCCCGGCACGGCGAACGCCTACACGTTTAACGTGGATAGCTTCATCCTGTTCAAGCTCAAAGACGCAGGCGCACAAAAAGCGCAAGCCGATTTGGCCAGCGCGATTCTCTCCAAAGAATTCCAAGAGGTGTTCAACCAAAACAAAGGCTCGATCCCCGTGCGTTTGGGTCATGACATGAGCAAGTTCGATGCCTGTGCACAGTTGTCTGCAAAAGACTTCGTCGCCACCGCCAAGAGCGGCGGCCTCGTGCCATCTGTCGCTCACGGCATGGCGATCAAGCCAGCAGCAGAAGGCAGCGATCAAAGACATGATCAGCGCCTACTGGAATGACGACAAAATGAGCGTGGCCGATGCGCAGAAGAAGCTGGTGACGGCTGCTGCGACGAAGTAATTTGTGGCTGCGATATCTGGGCTGTAGAAAAAGCCTAGGTAACGCGAAAAGCGCAAAAAGAACGCGAAAAACGCGAAAAATCCATAATGGATTAATTGGCGTTAGCTATGTGGTTTTGTTTTTGATCTAGATACAACACCGTCATGAGTTTCTTTTGCGTT
>JAAUOI010000117.1 GCA_012036375.1 Allobrachymonas sp.
TTGGCCCGCAGCGAACTCAGCAGCGGCACAAAATTTCTCAGCCAGCTTTTCATCGGCTCAATTGGCCGCATTCATCCCTACGCTGGCCGCGGCAGGGCAAACCTATGGCAATCGCCGATTTTTTATCGAAACGCAATTTCAGGTTAGCGCCCTTGCCCCGCCCAGCGCCACCCGGTTTGCCTCGGTACAGGTCAATTTACTGGAACCACCGCTGGGCTTGACCAGCGCCAGCACCAATATTTTCGATGTCTCTAGCGCTGCGCCCGCTGGGATTTTGGTACGCTACCAATTGGCAGGAGCAGACAATCCGCTATCTGGGCAGTTTTGCTCTGCCTTGACGGGCGCTTATCCTCCCAATGGCGTGAGCAATACCAATCCCTGCGCATCAGGATCGCAATTGGGTTTGGCAGGCGCTGCGCAAGGATTTGTAGGGCCGCCACAGACCAGCGAATACCTACAGATTCCGCCCACAGTCGCATTGCAGGCCACACAGCGGATTCGTCAGGGCAGCGCCACCGGTCTGTATTACTTTATTCGGCAATTTAGCTCTGGTAAATTTGCAGTCGTTCAATTGCGCCCCAACAACATGGCCGCCAATGCCCCTTTGGCATTCAATGAAATCCGCTTGGGCTTCAGAGATGGTTCCAGCCTTCAGCAGCTGGGGTTTTTCAAGCGCGGCCAAATCATGCCGCAAATCAGCGCATTGCTGCGCTACCAAGGTGCAGGCATGCTGAGGGCTCGCTGGGAGGTGGTGATCCCCGGGGATATGCCGCCGAGTGCGCTGGATTTGCAGTCTGAAGCCAATTTAAATGCCATGGAACGAGCCCAGCAGCGCCGCTATCGTATGCTGGATCGGGTTAACATTTATTTGCCCCCCAATGGGCAAGCCACCTTGCAAGGCCCTTCGCCTCGACTGTTGCCTAATGAGCAATATGGCCAGTATTTGGTGCTGCTGAGAATCGAAGCCAATCCCAGTCTCTTGGGCGAATCAGCGGGAGCCAGCAGCTTTGCTCTGCCCGTTTTGCGCTATTACGTGGGCGAAAGCTCGGGGCCTTCTGCCATGTCGGGCATGCAGGCACAGCGATCAGAGCCACAAAATTTGCAGCTTTTATCGCCGCCAGACTCCTCCACTTTGGCAAGCCTTGCCGAGACAAGTTTTGAATGGCGGCAAGGCAGTTTTGTAGGCTTGTATCGTATGGAGGTGGAGGCCAATGGCAAGCTGGTTTATGCAGCCCGGGTTCGCCCAAGCACTGAGCCCACCGCCAAGCATCAATTGCCGCCCTTCATTGCGACTCAGCTGGAAAATAAAGCGGTGAGATGGCGCGTGGTCGCTTTATCAAGTGATGGGCAATTCTTAGGCGATAGTACTTGGCGAGAGTTAGAAATTCAATCGAAGCAATGACATAAACTCACGCTATGCCTCTATCCCAGCAGCACCAATCGACTCAGCAAACTCCGCTATCTGTTCTGATCGCTGACGATCATGAATTGATGCGCGAAGCTTTGGCGCAACTGCTCGCGAGGCGCTGGCCCGAGGTGCAGTGCAGGTTTGCGCGAGATTTTGCGCAAACGATCAGTCAATTAGAAGGGGCATCTGCATTGAGCTGCATCATTTTGGATCTGCGCATGCCGGGCATGCGCGGCATCGAGGGTGCTCGACAAATTTTGGCTTTGGCTCAAGGCTGCCCAGTCATCGTTTGGACGGGCGCAGATGATCCGCGCATGGTGTCTCTGCTAGAAAAAGCCGGCGTATTTGCTGTCGCTTTTAAATCGGAAAGCAGCGAGAACTTGCTCGATGTGATGGCAAAGTTACCCTGCTTCAATGAAAGCGCCGTCGAAACGGAAACTTCGACCCTCACCCATAACACCCAAGCTGTTTTGAGCAGGCATGACAATAACCGGATGTCGTCCGCCCCCGCCTTCACAGATCGGCAACTCGAGATTCTGCGACTTTTGCACGATGGCCGCCCTAACAAACTGATCGCAGACGAATTGAATATTTCGCTTGGTACCGTCAAAAATCACATCAGTTTGATTTTTACCAAAATGCAGGTTCGCTCACGCAGCGAACTGCTGTCAGAAACTCGCGAGTGGCTTCTGTGATTGCACTTTTAAAGCGATTCCATAGCTGCATGCTTTGGGGCGTGGAGGATGAGCGCGTTCGCTCGGTGGCGGTCAAAGATAGCTTTGCAGATCAGCATGTCACAGTGGTGGTGCAGTTTGTTGCTAGTGCCTCTTTTTTCTTTACCTATGAATTTGTTAGAAGCAACTGGTTTTTGATTGTTGCGTTGGTGATCTGGTGTGCTTGCGCAATAGCACTTTGGATTGGTGAGAAAATACTCACTAGAAAACTCGCCCAAACACCAAGTGAAAACGATATCCTAGATCCCGTGTTGAGCCACCGGTTCTCAATCGCTGCGGGCTACATCACTTTGTTGATGCCAAGCTCTTTATCTGCCATTGCAGTGGCAGCGCTGATCTATGACCCCAGAGGGCTGAACAGCCCGGCAGTCATCGGAGCATTGATTTACTTTTTCGGTTCGTTCATGAAATCAATTCGCGAACCATTTCCAATGTGCGTAAATGTGGTAGCACTACTAGTACCTTTGGTGATTTATTTTGCACTTCAGAGCACGCCTACAGATTGGGTCAATGCCTTATTTTTCTCGATGTTAGCTGTGACTCTGGTCATCTTTGGACTCTCCCTGAATCAATCATTGGCCAACGAGGTCAAGCAACGGTATGAGTTGAAAAAGATCAATCAAGAACTTGACTACGAACGTCAACGAGCCGACGCGGCCAATGCAGCTAAATCTCAGTTTTTCACCTCTGCCAGCCATGATGCACGCCAGCCTTTGCAAGCTATTGCCCTGCTCTCCGATGCATTGATTCGATCCAAGCAGTTGCAACCAGAAGATCGGCAATTGGTGGAGCGGATTGATACCAATTTGCTGTCGATCCGCAATTTATTCAATCGCGTATTGGATATTTCGCGCATTGAATCGGGCGCGGTTGAAGCCGTTCGAGAAAAAGTCAGTTTGCAAAAAATGTGGGGTACCTTGGATGCGCAGCTGTCCAACAAGGCCGAGGCAAAAGGGCTTTGGCTTCGGTTTGCCCCAACGGACAGCTGGATCGAGCACGATGCACACATATTCGAACGTATTTTGGTGAATTTGATCGACAACGCCATCAAATTCACCGAAACGGGCGGGGTTTGGGTGGCCTATCGCAAGCAGCGCAAGTGCATCGAGGTGCGTGATTCGGGGGTTGGGCTTGGACGGGAAGATCAATCCAAAGTCTTCGATGAGTTTTATCAAGTTGGCAATTCAGCGCGCAAGCGTGAGGATGGCGCAGGGCAAGGATTGGGTTTGGCCATCGTCAAGCGCTTATGTGATTTGACGCACAGCGAAATCCGTCTGCGTTCAAATTTGGGGCGTGGATGCGTGTTTTCAATTGCTGCGCAGGCAATTGATGTGGATATGTCAGACATGTTGTCTGCGCCACCAAGCCAACAGTTCACGCACGCAGCATTACTGCGCGACAAGCATGTATTGGTGTTTGACGATGATCGTGAATTGTGTGAATTGCTCTGTAACGGGTTACAGCAACACGGCGCACAAACCACAGCACATTCAGAAATCGGACCGCTTCGCAATTGGCTAGCTCATGCAAAGCCTGAATCTCAGCCTTTGGACTTGCTGATCACTGATTTCCGGCTCGGTGGCGAGTTCACTGGCTTGGATGTGATTCGATGGGTCAGGCGGCGCTACGGCTCGACACTTCCTGTACTGGTTGTGACGGGCGATACGAATTCAAAAGGCATGGAAAAGCTCCACGACCTACGCGAACTTGCCATTCTTTACAAGCCAGTCGATGTAGAAGAGTTAGCCCAGCAAAGCGCAAAACTGCTTCAACCCATTTGATGCCCTGTTTGGCAATTTTTTGACAAACTGCGTGGATTTTTCACGCTGTTAGACTGCCTCATGTAAGTTTTGTTCGATTGGAATCGACAGAGCTGCACATCTCAAAAGCGTTTCGGCGCGTAGAGTCCACAACAACGAGGCCCTATGAATAAAAGTAAACTGATCTTGGTATTAGCGGTCATCGCCGCAGTCATTGCCTTCTTTGCCCTTGATCTCGGGCGATTTTTACACTGGATTTCATCAAACAAAGCCAAGCGCAGTTTGGCCAGCTCTATGCGGAAAACCAGCGCTCGTCATCGGCAGCTTTTTGCGATTTACGCGGCTGTGACGGCACTGAGCCTGCCCGGCGCGGCGATCATGACTTTGGCTGGAGGCGCAATTTTCGGCTTGGTGGTCGGCTTGATCGTGGTGTCATTTGCCTCCACGATTGGCGCAACGCTGGCCTTCCTCGCTGCTCGTTTCGCTTTGGGCGAATCGGTGCAAAAGAAGTTTGGCTCGCGCATGGCTGAGATCAATAAAGGCGTGGAAAAAGAAGGTGCGTTTTATTTGTTCACGCTGCGCCTCGTTCCGCTCGTGCCGTTTTCGTGATCAACCTGCTCATGGGTTTGACCAAGATGAAAACGTGGACGTTTTTCTGGGTCAGCCAAATCGGCATGCTGCTAGGCACAGCGGTGTTTGTGAACGCGGGCACGCAGCTGGCCAAAATTGATTCGCTCAAAGGCATCTTGTCGCCCGGTTTGCTCGGCTCCTTCGTCTTGCTCGGTATCTTCCCAATCATTGCGAAGAAGATCATCGAAGGTATTAAAAAGCGCAAGGTGTATGCGAAGTGGAATCATGTCAAGCCCAAAAGCTTTGACCGCAACATCATTGTGATTGGAGCTGGAGCAGGCGGCTTGGTCACCGCGCTGATTGGCGCGGCCGTGAAAGCAAAAGTCACTCTAGTCGAAGCGCACAAAATGGGCGGCGATTGTTTGAACTTTGGTTGCGTTCCCAGCAAAGCTATCATCAAGTCTGCCAAGGTGGCCAACATGATGCGTCATGCGGATCACTATGGTCTGCAAGTGGCAACGCCGACATTCAGCTTCAAAGCCATCATGCAGCGTATTCACCATGTGATCGCCGAAATTGCGCCGCACGATAGCGTGGAGCGCTTTACTGGCCTCGGTGTCGATGTGGTCGAGGGCTATGCCAAGATCATCAATCCTTGGACGGTCGAGATTGCGCTCAACAGCGGTGGTACAAAAACGCTCACCACGCGCAGCATCGTGATTGCCGCAGGCGCTAGCCCTGTCGTGCCACCATTGCCAGGCATTGAAAACAGCGGTTATGTGACCAGCGACACGCTTTGGGATGAATTTGCCAAACTCGATGAAATTCCTAAGCGCCTTGTGGTGTTGGGCGGCGGGCCGATTGGCTGCGAGCTGGCGCAAAGCTTTGCGCGCTTGGGCTCGCATGTGATGCAAGTCGAGATGGGAGCGCGCCTGCTCATTCGTGAAGACCAAGAAGTCTCAGATTACGCTGTTAAATCTCTCAGCGCTGATGGCGTTGAGGTGCTCACAGGCCACAAAGCGCTTCGCTTTGAAAACAAGGGCGGTATCAAAACGCTGGTGGTTGAATATGGCGGGCAAGAGAAGCGCCTTGAGTATGACCAAGTCATTTGCGCTGTTGGTCGCATCGCGCGCCTCAAAGGCTACGGTTTGGAAGACATCGGCATCCCGACCAGTCGTACAGTCGAAACCAACGAATATTTAGAAACGATTTATCCGAATATTTATGCGGCTGGTGATGTGGCTGGACCGTATCAGTTCACGCATTTTGCAGCGCACCAGGCTTGGTACGCCGCCGTCAACGCACTGTTTGGCAATTTCAAGAAGTTCAAAGGCGACTATTCCATCATTCCCGCAGCCACCTTCATCGACCCTGAGGTTGCACGCGTCGGCTTGAACGAGCAAGATGCCAAAGCGCAAAATGTTGCATATGAAGTCACGACCTACGGCATCGATGATCTTGACCGCGCCATTGCCGACAGCGAAGCACACGGTTTCATCAAGGTGCTCACGGTGCCAGGCAAAGACAAAATTCTGGGTGTCACTATCGTTGGCACGCATGCGGGCGATTTGCTCGCCGAGTATGTGCTGGCTATGAAGCATGGCTTGGGTTTGAACAAAATCCTCGGAACAATTCACGCCTACCCAACCCTTGCCGAGACCAACAAATACGTTGCTGGCGAATGGAAAAAAGCGCATCAACCGAAGAAATTGCTCGAATACGTGAAGAAGTACCACGATTGGCGCAGAGGTTGATCCCAAACACATGCGCTATGTCCGCCATGCGGAACTCTCACGCGTTATCACTCTCAACAACGTCAGTTAGTTTTTACAAAGAACACCATGAACACCACCAACATGCTCCGCCGTCGCTCCTTCATTGCAATGAATATCCTAGCTGCCAGCGCCCTATTGGCAACGGCTACTAGCACATTCGCCCAAACTTTTGACCATAATTACACCGCTTGGAATACTCTACTCGCCAAGCATGTGAAATGGCTGCCTGATAACAAGCAAAGCCGCGCCAATTACAAAGGTTTTGCCGCAGATCGCGCCGAACTCAAGAGCGTGCTCGATAGCCTCTCAGCAGTGAGCCAAGCGCAGTTCAATGGCTGGAGCAAAGAGCAGCAAATGGCGTTTTTAATCAATGCTTACAACGCCTTCACGGTAGAGATCATCCTCTCTAAATACCCCGACATCAAATCCATCAAAGAACTGGGCAGTTTCAATCGTGGCCCGTGGAAGAATGAGTTTTTCACCCTGCTGGGCAGCAAGCGCCACCTCGATTGGATCGAACACGAGCAATTGCGCCCCAAATACGCCGAACCGCGTGTGCATGTGGCCGTCAACTGCGCCAGCATTGGCTGCCCTGCTCTTTTCCCAGAAGCGTTTACTGCGCCGAAGATGGATGCGATGCTGGAAGATGGCATGCGCAAGTTTTTAGGTGATCGCACCCGCAATAAATACGAAGGCGGCAAGCTCCAAGTCTCCAACATCTTCAAATGGTTCAAAGAAGATTTTGAAAAGGGCAACAAGGGCTTTGCTAAGCTGGAAGACGTGTTCGCCAAATACGCCGAGTTAATGACTTCCGATGCAGCCGCCCAAGCGCAAATCAAGGCCAAGACAGTCTCCATCAGTCATTTGGATTACGACTGGTCGCTCAACGATAGCAAGTAAGCGAGCAATCATGCGCTGGCTCACTTGGGCGTTGGCTGCGGCTTTATCATTTGCTTTGTCACCTTGGGTGCAAGCGGCATCACCACCTGCATTCTCTAGCGCGCCTACAGGCGCTGCACCGGCGCCTTGGCGGGTGATTGGTTTGCCTGAGCGCTATGCCAAACCGCTCACGCAGTTTGAAGTAGTTGATTTGGCAGGCAGCAAAGTGTTGCGCGTCAAAGCGGATCAGTCTTGGGGGACTTTGGCTTTTGGTAGCTCGCCAGCATTGCCTGTGACGCCGCAAACCACGCTCAAATGGCGTTGGCGGCTCGATCAAGGGCTTCCAGCCGCAGACCTGTCTCGCAAAGACACGGAGGACGCTGCGCTCAAAGTCTGCGTGAGTTTTGACATGAGCGCAGATCTCATCCCATCGGGTGAGCGTGCTCTGTTCAAATTCGTGCAGTTCTTCAGCCGCGATAAGTTACCCACAGCCACGCTGTGCTACCTCTGGGCGCAGAAAGAAGCCGTCGGGCACATTCAAGCCAGCCCCGTAACGAACCGTGTGCGCTACATCGTGCTCGCCAATGCCAATACACCTTTGCAAACATGGGTTGTACAAGAGCGCAACTTGTATGCTGATTTTTTAAAGGCTTTTGGGCATGAAGCCAGCGTAGTACCTGCGCGGAGTGCTATTATTATAGGAGCAGACTCAGATAATACGCGCTCCAGCAGCTTGGGCTATGTGGGTGATGTGCAGCACATCCCTTGAATCTAAGTTTCGGATTTGCGCGTAAATCCTAGGTGCGAGGTCTGTAAGAAAAAACCTGCTGCGCAGACAATACCTCAATACTTTCGCCACATGAACAAAACCCTGCTGCTCTTCAACTACGACTGGGATGCCGCCGGCGCTCAAGCGCTTGCCGCAAAAGGCCAGTGCTTTGATTCTCGCGGCTTCGATCTTTTCTCCTTTCCGAGCAATGCGAATCTGCCCTTGTTCGACATGGATCGCTTCGTGACCAAGCTCGCTGGTCAATCCAAAAAACAAGGCTGGACGGCGGTCAGCTCGCAGCATGAGCAATTTGGTGCACTCGCCGCCGCCCTACTTGCTGAAAAGATGGGTTGGCCGGGCACATCGCCGACAGCCGTCGCCGCGTGTCAACACAAGCTCTATGCCCGCCAAGTGCTGCAGAAAGTG
>JAAUOI010000118.1 GCA_012036375.1 Allobrachymonas sp.
TGGATAGACCGCATTGAGCAAACGCACCGGATGGCTTTGGCTACCCGGCTGATCACTGAAATAGCCAATACACTCCAATGAAATCATCAGGCTTGCATGCTCGCCCTTGGTACGCATGCTGGCCGCATGAATCGCGCTGCCCATATAAGGTGTTCTGAAAAATGGGGGTTCTTCATTCGTATAAAAAACCAGCTCCACTTTGTTTTTGAGCTGCTGCTTGCTCAGTAATCGCGCAAGCTCCAACAATCCCGCCACGCCGCTGGCGTTGTCATCCGCACCGGGCTGGTCGCCTGCGACATCGTAATGCGCGCCCACCACAGTCACGCCTTTTGATGCATCTTGCCCGAGCTGAACGATGATGTTGCGATAGGTCTGCCCTTCGGCTTTAAATTCTTGACTGGTGGAACTCAATCCAAGTTTTTTCAACTCTGCTTCAATGTACTTCGCAGCGGCTTCTAGGTGCTGCGGATACGCGACTTGCCGCTTGGCATGCTCGCCTGCTAGGGTGTGCACGTAGCGACTGAGCGTGGCAGGGTCAGCAAAAGTGACCGTTCGAGCCTGCGCATCGGCTTGGGCAGCCACTGGCTTGCTCAGCATCGGTTTCGTCCACGGCTGGGTGAGTTGAAACCAGCCGTAGGTCAATACTGCCAGCATGGTCAACGCGAAAGCGATTGCGACGCGAAGGATATTTTTCTTGAAAAAAATCATGCCGATGACCGCTCCACCACACAAAACGAAGCCGCATAGTCGCTCTCATCGGTCACCGTGATATGCGCCTTCAAGCCGCGCTCTTCAAACCAAATTTTGAGCGTGCCATGCAACACGATATAGGGCTCGCCGCTCGTGCGTTTGGCGATTTCGCAGTTGCGCCAGGTCATGGGCATGCGCATGCCCAGACCGATGGCTTTGGAGAAGGCTTCTTTGGCAGAGAAGCGGGTGGCCAGATAGCGCAGGCCGCGCTCAGGCCAACGCGCGCTGCGTTGCCGCCAAGTGATGAGTTCGGCTTCGCTCAAAATTTTCATGGCGAAGCGTTCTCCGTGGCGCTCGAAGCTCGCGCGGATGCGGCGGATGTCACAAATGTCGGTGCCGATGCCATAGATCATAAAAACGCCATCATGAAAAGTCCTGCAAGCTTGGGTTGACGGATCTTCGTTTGAAATCGGCATGCCAGCCTGTGATGGCGACAGCATAGCGCGTGCCTTTGCCTTGGCCTTGGATGCCGAGTAAACCCGTTTGATACAGATGCGCAAGATCGCGCGTGACGGTAGCTTTGGAGGCTTGGGTGATCTTGCTATATTTTCTGCCGTCAAGCCGCCTAGGAATCCACCATCGCCTGCATCAAGCAAGCGATTCAAGACTTTACGCTGGCGCACATTTAAATCGATGGATGCGCAACGCTGCCAGAACGCTGCTTTTTCTGATGCGAGGCGAATCACACTCAGCGAATGCTGGCAGCCGCGCGTGAATACGCCGATGAACCACAGCACCCACGGCGTGACATCAATACCTTGACCAGCATGCGGCACAGCCAGCGTGGCTGCGCCAAGTTGATCGTAATAAGCCTTACGCTCGGCTTGAATTTGGCGCGACAGGCTGAAGATGCGTTGCGATGTGTCCAGCTCCTGAGCGAGCACGTGATCGGCCACGGCGCGGCCCAAGCGGCCATTGCCATCTTCAAACGGATGAATCGCTTCAAACCACAGATGCGCCAGCGCCGCTCGCACCAAGCCATGCGGACGAATCAGATGCGCATTGGGCGCAGCATCAGGCTTCGTAGCTTGTAGCCAGTACAGCAATTGCGTCATGCGCGCTTGCACTTCGCGCGATGGCGGAGCTGTGTAATGCACCACCTCTTGCCCCACTGCTCCGCTGATAATTTGCATCGGTTCTTCATGCGTGCGATAGCTGCCCACTTGAATTTGCAACTTCCGTGGTTTGGCCGCGTTATCCGGAAAAATCATCTGCTGCCAAGCGCACAGCTGCGCATGCGACAGCGACTTGGTATATTGCGCCGTAGCCTCTTGCATCACCTGCACCAAGCCCTCCACATCGCGATCCGCACCCGGCGGCACATTCAACCCCAGCCGATGCCCCACCGAGGAGCGCACGGCTTGCGCATCCAAGTTTTGGCCTTCAATCGCCGCAGTAGCCAATGCATCTTGCGACCATAAATCACGGTTGATGCCTTGCACGCCATCGAAACCGATGCTCTGCATGGCTAGCTCTAACTCAGCCTGAGCTTGCGCTGCTTCAT
Organism: Allobrachymonas sp.; assembly: GCA_012036375.1. Taxonomy (GTDB): domain Bacteria; phylum Pseudomonadota; class Gammaproteobacteria; order Burkholderiales; family Burkholderiaceae_C; genus JANMDU01. Next base: position 2,255 of record JAAUOI010000118.1, read on the forward strand.
CCAAAGCCGATTGAATGACCAAATTTCCCCAAGTAAACGCTGGCCATGCGCTGTGCTGCCAAATGGGCAAACGAGCACTTACTGAGGATGCGAAACGGGATTTTCTAGACGACATGAGCCGTATTTTAGAGGAATACGGCTCAAAATATGAGCCGTATTATTCAAAAATACGGCTCACATGAATTTATGTAGGCGCTTGCAAAGCCTTTAAATAACCCTGCACCGCCTGCGCATACCCCACCTCTAAGGCATCGGAGACGAACGCATGACCAATCGACACTTCAGTCATAAACGGCATTGCCGCCACAAACGGCACGAGATTGGCCTGCGTCAAATCATGCCCCGCATTCACGCCCAAGCCGGCAGCCCGTGCAGCCTCAGCGGCTTGCGTGAACTGCGCCAGCACATTCGCTTCTTGCGCAGTGCCAAAGGCAGAGGCCCACGTCTCGGTATACAGCTCCACCCGATCTGCGCCCACTTCCTTGCAAGCGGCCATCTGCTCCGGCACAGGATCCATGAACAAACTCACGCGCACGCCCAAAGCATGGCATTCATCAATCAAAGGTTTCAGTCGGGCGGCATCCTGCGGAAAACTCCAGCCGTGGTCTGATGTGCTCTGGCTTTCGCTATCCGGCACGAAGGTGGCTTGATGCGGGCGCATGCGACGGCCTGCAAGCTCGCGAATGAAATCCATCAAGTTATGAAAGGGATTGCCTTCAATGTTGTATTCACGATCTGGCCACAGGCGCATCATCTCGGCGATTTCAAACACATCGCTGCGGCGAATATGCCGCTCATCGGGGCGTGGGTGTACGGTGATGCCCGCCGCACCCGCTTTAAGGCAGAGTTCTGCCGCGCGCGTCACGCCCGGGTAGCCCACATGCCGCGTGTTGCGCACGAGTGCGACTTTGTTGACGTTGACCGAGAGTTGTGGAAAGGCAGTTTTTGCATCAAATTGACCTCTAGCCGGCATAAAATTTGCGCGGAGTGCTATTGAATTGATAGTTAATCAATCAACTGCCGATGCTCAGGCAAAGGCTTGCACATCCCGCATCAGCTGTCGCGTGCGCAAGCCGCGACTGCCTGCGTGGTAGTGTAGCAAGTTACGCAATTGCAGCTTGAGCGATTGGCGCTGCGCAGCTGGCAAAGCCAGCACGCATTCGCGTAGCGGATACATCGCCGCGCGTTGATCCAGCGCCGCTTGCAGTTTGATCCACACCGCGCCCGGCAACACGGCATCGCCCCGCGCAATTTGCTCATCGCTGCCTTCGCGCAAACCCATCTCAGCAGCCACTGAATAAAGACCATCGCCTTCCAGCGCCTGCAAACTCAAGCTCACTGCATCCAAACTCGGCAAAAATCCAATCTCACGCAAAGCAGCAGCTCAAAAGCTCGCAGGCTCGCATCGAGCTGCGGCGCATCGCGCAGCCATTGCACCGCCTGCGCATACGCCTCAAAAAGCTGCGTATGCGGATCGTCTCGCGCCAGCAGTTTCATGAGCAATTCATTCAAATAATAGCCCGAGAGCAGCGCATCGCCCGTGGGCATCGTTTGCCCGCCTTGCCACTCCGCGCCCTTGAGCGTTTGTACCTCGGCATCGCCTGCAAAACTGATCTGCAAAAGCTGCAAGGGCAAGAGCACCGCACGAAACTGCGAGCTGGGCCGCTTCACCCCTTTGGCCACCAGCGCCACGCGCCCATGATGGCGCGTGAACACTTCCAAAATCAAACTGCTCTCGCTCCAAGGATATTGGTGCAACACAAACGCATCTTGATGGTTGATGCGCTTCATGCAATGTCTGCCTGCTCTTTATCACCAGACAACATCGCCCGCATCTGCATCTCATCAATCACTTGCACGCCTAGCTCACGCGCTTTGTCAAGCTTGCTGCCTGCATCCGAGCCAGCCAACACATAGCTTGTCTTTTTACTCACACTGCCCGAGACTTTTGCACCTGCGGCTTCGAGTAAATCCTTGGCCTCATCGCGCCCGAGCGACGGCAGCGTGCCCGTAATCACGAATGTTTTACCCAAGAGCGGTTGCGGGCGATCCATGGCGGGCGCGCCTTCTGGCCAATTGATGCCGACTGCGCGCAATTGCTCGACCACCTCGCGGTTGTGCGGCTGGTCAAAGAAGGTGCGCAAGCTTTGCGCCACGATGGGCCCCACATCATTGACCTGCAAGAGCTGCTCCAGAGTGGCATTCATCACCGTATCCATGCTGCCGAAATGCTTGGCCAAATCTTTCGCGGTGGCCTCGCCAATTTGCCGAATACCCAAGCCATAGATGAATCTGGCCAGCGTGGTTTGCTTGGATTGCTGGAGTGAATCGAGCACATTTTGTGCGGATTTTTCAGCCATGCGGTCTAAAGCGGCGAGCGAGGTGAGCCCCAAGCGATACAAATCCGGCAGCGTCTTGATCACGCCGCCATCGACGAGCTGATCGACTAATTTTTCACCCAGGTTTTCAATGTCCAGCGCCCTGCGCTGTGCAAAATGCAAAATCGCTTGCTTGCGTTGCGCGGGGCAAAACAGGCCGCCGGTGCAGCGCCAATCCGCTTCGTCTTCTTGTTTGGCAATCGCCGATTCGCATTCGGGGCATTTGCCAGACAGACGCTTGTAAATCTCCAGCGGCTCGCCCATATCCACTGGCCGCTTGTCCAGCACCACGCTCACGACCTCTGGGATCACATCACCCGCACGGCGCACGATCACCGTATCACCCACGCGCACATCTTTGCGCTGCGCCTCGCCTTCGTTGTGCAGCGTCGCGTTTGTCACCGTCACGCCGCCCACAAACACGGGTGCTAATTTTGCTACGGGTGTGAGTTTGCCTGTGCGTCCGACTTGAATGTCAATTGCCAGCACCTGCGTGATCTCTTCTTGCGCAGGGAATTTATGCGCCACCGCCCAGCGCGGCTCGCGCGTCACAAAGCCCAAACGCTTTTGCAGTGCAAAGCTGTTGACCTTGTAGACCACGCCATCAATATCAAAGGGCAGCGCGTCTCGCTCGGCTGCAATTCGCCGGTGAAACGCTATCAATTCAGAAGCACTTCGCGCAAGTGTGGTGTGCTTCGAGACCGGAAAACCCCATGCTTTCATGGCTTGCAGTGCATCCCAATGCGTTTCTAACTTCGGGCCATCGTCTGACTCTGGCGTGATGTCACCCAAGCTGTAGGCAAAGAAACTCAAAGGCCGCTGCGCCGCAATTTTTGCATCGAGCTGGCGCACTGCGCCTGCCGCTGCGTTGCGCGGGTTCACAAAGGTTTTTTCATTCTTCGCGCCTGCGGCAATTTTGCCCCGCTGCCGCTCATTCATCGCCTCGAACTCATCGCGCCGCATATAGACTTCGCCGCGCACTTCAACGAGCGGCGGAAACGCGCCTTTGCAGTTTCAGCGGGATTTGCCCCATGGTGCGGATGTTGTGCGTCACATCTTCGCCGGTTTCGCCATCGCCGCGCGTGGCCGCTTGCACGAGGATGCCCTGTTCATAGCGCAAGCTCATCGCCAAGCCGTCAAATTTCAATTCAGCCACGTACTCGACAGGCGGCGCATCCAGCACCAATTCCAACTCTTTGCGCACCCGTGCATCAAAACTCTCTGCCCCGCTGGCTTCAGTGTCCGTCTCCGTACGAATCGAGAGCATCGGTATCGCATGGCGCACGCTGGCCAAGCCCTCCATCACCGCGCCAATCACGCGCTGGGTCGGTGAATCTGGCGTGAGCAACTCAGGATGCGCCGCTTCGAGTGCTTGCAGGAGCTGAAATGCGCGGTCGTATTCACTGTCAGGGATTTGCGGCGCATCCAGCACGTAATACTGATGCGCATGGTGATGCAAAAATGCATGCAGCGCATCGCGGCGCGCAGCAGGCGCTGCATGCGCATCATTCATCTGCCTCGTAATTGCTATTAAATCAATAGCACTCTGCGCAGATTTTATGCCGTCTAATGGCTTATTTTGCTCTAAAAACAAGTCTAAATTGCTCATGTGAGCTGACACATCGCGTTAACTGAACAATCGCCGCGCTAGCGCCGAGCCAGCCGCTAAATCGCGTGATTCGAGCGTGTCGTAGAGCTGCTCTAAATCCGAGCCAATCGCATCCATCGCTTCTCGGCTGATCACGCGCCCCTCTTGATCGGTGATGATGCCATCCATTGCAGCGGCCAAAGCAATCGCCACATCGCGCATGCGCAAATAAGGCTGCTCGCTGCGCGCAACATGCGGCACGTCTAAAGCCAAATCAATATGCCGAACTGCTGCATGCTCCGATTCTTCAGCCAGGGCCGCTTGCGTATCGAAGCTCAAGGCCAGCATCGGCGGCAAGCCCGCACTGGCTGCTGGCAACACCATGCGCCCCGCAAAAGCACCCGCCACAAAACCTTGCCTGGCCGCATGCTGCTGCACATAGCCGGTGCTCCAAGCCACCGATCTGGCCCGCACAGTGAAGCCCAGCTGCGCATCATGGGCGCTGGCAAATTGATCCAGCTCGCGACCTTTGGCAATTTCATCGCGCATCTCCGGAAATTGCGCTGTGCCGCTTAAGCTGTCTGCAAAGCCTTGCGCTTTTTGCACAAATTCAGAAAACTCAATCTCATTGAGTGCGCCCGTGCGGCTGGCCAGTTGTACCCCCGCTTGAAAGGCACTGTAGCGCTGGCCTGCACGCGGTGTTTCCCAGTCTGCATTCAGATTGAGCCCTTCAACAGAAAAAGTTTGCTGCCCACGCGGCGCGTCGGTGGCAAGGCCGCCAAAGCAGCCTCGCCCGATACGGCATCGTCAATGACAATCGGAGCAATAGCATCAATCAAGGCATCCAGCGCGGGGCGCTTGTCAGCGACCCAGGTGTCGCCCAAAGCCATGAGGTTGGACTCAAATCTTGTGCAGCAGGCATTGCGCCCTCTGCATCCAAACTCGGCTCGATGGCTTGCGCGATCTCGCCCGCTGGGGCTGCATCCGTCTGCGCCAAGCGAGGCGCGTTGCGCCGCGTTTGCCACGCGCTGTGCGCCACCACCCCGGCGAGCACAAGGCCGCCGAGCACTGCTAGGCCAACAGTTAACGAGTTCAAGCCACCTCCGCCAATTGCCGCGCCACTTCCATGTCCACGGCCACGATGCGTGAGACACCTTGCTCTTGCATGGTCACGCCAATGAGCTGCTCGGCCATTTCCATGGCGATCTTGTTGTGGCTGATGAAGAGGAACTGCGTGCCTTTTTTGCTCATGCTGGAGACGAGTTTTGCATAGCGCTCGGTGTTGGCATCATCAAGTGGTGCATCCACCTCATCAAGCAAACAGAAAGGCGCAGGGTTCAGCATGAAAATCGCAAACACCAGGGCAATCGCCGTGAGCGCTTTCTCGCCGCCCGAGAGCAAATGAATCGTTTGATTCTTCTTGCCCGGTGGCTGCGCCAGTACCTGCACGCCTGAATCCAAAATCTCATCGCCCGTCATCATCAGCTTGGCGTTGCCCCCGCCAAACAGCTCTGGGAACATTTTGCCGAAATGCTCGTTGACGGTGTTGAACGTGCCTTGCAGCAGCTCGCGCGTTTCGCCATCGATCTTCACAATCGCGTCTTGCAAGGTGGTGATTGCTTCGTTCAAATCAGCCATCTGCGCATCGAGGAAAGTTTTGCGCTCGCGCGAAGCGGTCAGCTCCTCCAAAGCGGCCAAGTTCACCGCGCCCAAAGCGTTCACTTCCCGCTGGAAATGATCGATACTGCCTTGTAAACCGCTGAGCTTGACATTGCCCTCTTCAATACTCTTGGCCAGCGCTTCGAGATCAGCATTCGCTTCCGTCAAATGCTGCGAATATTGCTCGAAACCAATGCGAGCAGCCTGCTCTTTGAGCTGCAATTCAGTGATTTTGCCGCGCAAGGGATCGAGCTCGCGCTCCAGTTGCAGGCGGCGTTCGTCGCTGGCCCGCAGCTTGGCGGTGAGGTCGTCCCAGCCGTGCGCGGCCAGCACCGGCTGGTAGGTGCGCGTGGAGCCGTAGAAGGCGATCTGCTGCTTCACGGTCTGGGCCTGGGCGGCCCGCTCCTGCTCG
>JAAUOI010000119.1 GCA_012036375.1 Allobrachymonas sp.
ATCAATGGCTTCGTCTTGCTGCTCGCTCAGCAAATAATTGAGACCTTTGAAATAAGCTTTGGGTGAGCGCTGGTTATCGAATACGCAATTGGCGTATGTCAAAACGCGAAGCCAGCCAACCCAACACGAAGGTCAGTGGCAAACCCAAGAGCAACCATGTGAGGTCAATTTCCATTACACACCTATGTCTTCAGGGGTTTTAGCTGTTTGCTGCGAAGCTAATGCGGGCGCTCTGAGCTGTGTTGCACTGCGATGCTTCCACCAGCGCGGCAGCATGCCGAGCACGCCAATCACCAGTCCAGCAGTAAACGCCATTAACACGATCACCACAAGGGGCGCCTTCCACAGGTTGCCAAAAAAGAAATGTGCTGTGACTTCATGCTGATTGTTCAGCGCGAAAGCGAATAGAGTAAAAATAGGCTGCTTTCAGTATCCACTGAAGCAGCCACAGGATTTTTGCATGGCAACTTCTTGATTGAGTTGCCTGTGATTCTATCGGGTGAACCTAAAGAGTACCCTTGGCTCGCATCTCTTCCGTCTTGGCATCAACCGCCTCGCGCAAGGCTTTGCCCGGCTTGAAGTGCGGCACGCGCTTCTCAGGGATCGTCACAGCCTCGCCGGTGCGGGGATTGCGTCCCACACGCGGCGGCCGGCGATTGACCGAGAAGCTGCCAAAGCCACGAATTTCAATGCGATGGCCTTTGACCAACGCATCGCCGAGCGCGTCAAGAATCGTCTTGACGGCAAACTCGGCATCGCGCTGGGTCAGCTGCCCAAATTGCAAAGACAGGGCTTCCACCAGATCAGAGCGGGTCATGGATCAGATCAGTTGTTGTTGTCGAGCTTGGCACGCAAGAGCGCGCCCAGGCTGGTCGTGCCAGCAGACTCGCGAGCAGAGTTGCTCGACAAATCGGCCATCGCAGCTTGCTCGTCCGCAGAATCCTTGGCCTTGACGGACAGAGAAATCGAACGGCCTTTGCGGTCGATATTGGTGACCACAGCGGTGACTTCATCGCCCTCTTTGAGCACGTTGCGGGCATCTTCCACGCGGTCGCGGGAGATTTCAGAGGCACGCAGGTAACCCATGATGTCTTGGCCGAGATCAATCTCAGCGCCTTTGGCATCGACCGTCTTGACCTTGCCGGTGACCACAGAGCCTTTGTCGTTGACAGATGCGAAGGTGGTGAATGCGTCTGCATCCAACTGTTTGATACCAAGGGAGATGCGCTCGCGATCCACATCGATGGCCAGCACGATGGCTTCAACTTCTTGACCCTTCTTGAATGCCTTGACAGCGGCTTCGCCCGTGTCGGTCCAAGACAGATCAGACAAATGCACCAAGCCGTCGATGCCAGCCGCCAAGCCGACGAACACGCCGAAATCGGTGATGGATTTGATGGGGCCTTTGACGCGATCGCCACGCTTGGTGGCGGCTGCGAATTCTTGCCATGGGTTGGCTTTGCACTGCTTCATACCCAGCGAGATGCGGCGCTTGTCTTCGTCGATCTCCAAAACCATGACTTCCACTTCTTGGCCCATCGTCACGAGTTTGTTTGGAGCGATGTTTTTATTCGTCCAGTCCATCTCGGAGACGTGCACGAGGCCTTCGATGCCTGGCTCGATTTCCACAAATGCGCCGTAGTCGGCGATGTTGGTGATCTTGCCGAACATGCGGGTCTGCGCGGGGTAGCGGCGAGCCACGCCCATCCAAGGATCGTCGCCCATTTGCTTGAGGCCGAGCGAAACGCGGTTTTTGTCGGTATCAAACTTGAGCACTTTGGCGGTGATTTCCTGACCAGAAGTGACCACTTCGGAGGGGTGACGTACGCGACGCCATGCCATGTCGGTGATGTGCAACAGGCCATCGACACCGCCCAAATCGACGAAGGCACCGTATTCGGTGATGTTCTTGACCACGCCCTTGACCACAGAGCCTTCTTTCAAGGTTTCCATCAGCTTGGAGCGCTCTTCGCCCATCGAAGCTTCTTTGACTGCGCGGTGGCTCAAAACGACGTTGTTGCGTTTACGGTCGAGCTTGATCACTTTGAATTCAAGCGTTTTGTTCTCGTACGGAGACAGATCTTTGATCGGACGGGTCTCAATGAGCGAACCGGGCAAGAAAGCGCGGATGCCATTGACGAGCACAGTAAGGCCGCCTTTGACTTTGCCAGAGGTCACGCCGGTGACGAATTCGCCGGATTCCAGCGCTTTTTCCAGGCTGAGCCAAGAAGCGAGGCGCTTGGCGGTGTCGCGCGAGAGGATGGTGTCGCCGAAGCCGTTTTCTACAGCGCCGATGGCCACGGAGACGAAATCGCCCACTTTGACTTCAAGTTCGCCTTGGTCGTTTTTGAATTCGGCGATTTCGATATAGGCTTCGTTTTTGAGGCCAGCGTTTACCACGACGTGGTTGTGATCAACGCGAATCACTTCGGCGGTGATGACTTCACCGGAGCGCATTTCGGTGCGCTTGAGCGATTCTTCAAAGAGGGCTGCAAAAGATTCTGACATGAGATTTCCTGTTTGCGCAAAGCAGCAAATGGCGACGGGATGTCGCTTCAAATTTGATAGCAGTTAGCGCAGGTTTTATGCCGGCTAGTCGATCATTTGGCGATCAAAAGCTTGTTCGGCGGGGTTAGGTTAAACAAATCTCAATCACCATGCGCCAAGCAGCGCGAGAGGAGTGATTGAGGCCTAGTGCTTGAGGCTTAAAGCCCCAGCTTGCTGCGCCACTGGCTGAGCACGAAATCCACCGATTGCTCGATGGTCTGATTCGAGTTATCCAACAGCACAGCATCCTCGGCTGCTTTGAGTGGCGCTGATGCGCGAGAAGAATCCCGCAAATCGCGCGCTTCCAAATCAGCGCGAAGGAGATCGAGTTTAGCAGAAATTCCCTTTGAAATCAACTGCTTATAGCGCCGCTCGGCGCGTGTGCTGCTGTTTGCGGTGAGGTAAATTTTCAGCGGCGAGCCGGGGAAAATCACCGTGCCCATATCGCGACCATCGGCTACCAAACCGGGCAGCTTGGCAAAGCTGCGCTGTAAATCGGTCAGCGCGGATCGCACACTGGAAAACACAGAAATCTTGGATGCGCCCATGCCAATGTGTTCAGTGCGAATGTCTTCGGAAACATCATCACCGCCCAAAAGTACAGCGCCGCCTTCAAACTCAACAGGCAGTTTTTTTGCCAGTTGTGTGAGCGCTTGCTCATCGCTCCAGTCCACACCAGAGCGCTCGGCAGCCAAAGCTGTGAGGCGATAGAGCGAGCCTGAATCGAGGTAATGAAAACCCAATTGCTCGGCCACGCGGCTGGCGAGCGTTCCTTTGCCGGAGGCCGTTGGCCCGTCCACGCAGATCACGGGAACGCTTTTTGGCGTAACGACAGAAAACAGGGTTTCAAAGTAATCCGGGAAGGTTTTGGCCACGCATTTTGGGTCTTCAATCCGCACAACCACGCCAGCGGGATTGAAGGCGGCGAGTGAAAAACACATGGCGACGCGGTGGTCGTCATAGGTGTGGATGCTGGCGGCTTTCCAGTCTGAAGACTTCGCGCCACGGGCGGGTGGCGTGATTTGGATGAAATCTTGGCCTTCGACGACAGTTGCGCCCAGTTTGCGCAGCTCAGTAGCCATGGCGGCGATACGGTCGGTTTCTTTCACGCGCCAGCTAGCGATGTTGCGCAGCGTGGTCGTGCCGTCGGCGTAAAGCGCCATCACGGCGAGCGTCATCGCTGCATCGGGAATATGATTGCAATCGAGGTCAATCGCTTTGAGTGGCCAAGCGCCTTGGCTGATCTCTAAATGGTTTGCTCCGCTTGTGATGAGAGCGCCCATTTGTCGCGCTGCCTCGATAAAGCGAATGTCGCCTTGAATGGCGTTTTCGCTCAAGCCTTCAATTCGGATGGCAGGCTGATTTTTTAAGCCTTTTTGGCTATCAACCGGCATAGATAGTGCGCCGAGTGCTATGAAATAACTAGCAGACGAGGCATCGGCTTCGACCCAGATCTCTCCCGGTGATTGGTAGCGTGAGCCAGCGGGAATAGTGAAACGCTTCCAATCCTCGCGTCGCACGGCAATGCCAAACTTTTGCAGCAAATTCAGCGTGATTTCAATGTAGGGCTTAGAGATCAACTCGCCGATGACGTCGATGTGAACGTCTTGCTTGGCCACCAGCGGCAGCGCCAGAAGCAGCGCGGTCAGAAACTGGCTGGACACATCGCCGCGCACGGCAATCGGTGCATTGAGTTTGAGCTGCGGCTGGCCGATTTTGAGCGGCGGAAAGCCATCGTTGCCGGTGTAATCAATTTGGCAACCCAGTTGGCGCAGCGCATCGACCAAATCGCCAATCGGCCGCTCATGCATGCGCGGCACACCCGAGAGCGTGAAATCACCACCGAGTACGGCCAGCGCTGCGGTGAGCGGGCGCATGGCAGTGCCGGCATTGCCTAAAAATAATTTAGCAAAAGCCAGCGGTGCTTTACCGCCGAGGCCAGTGATGGCGACATCGGTGACCACACCGCCAACACCGCGCTCCACACCACAACCGAGTTGCTCCAGGGCCGTGAGCATCACGCGCGTGTCGTCCGAATCGAGCAAATCATGAATCAGCGTGCGTCCGCTGGATAGCGCGGCCAGCAGGAGCACGCGGTTGGAAATGCTTTTGGAGCCTGGCAGTTGCACCGTGCCAGAGGCACTCGCCAAAGGCGGCAGGTCAAGAAATGCCGTGGAATACATTGTCGTGAAAAATCAAAAATGGCTTGACGAGCGAATCACTTGCGTTGCGTCATCTTCCACTGTGCCCGGGTGAGGCTGGCGCGGTCAATCTCGTGCTCGAGTTGATCCGTTTGCTCGGCCTGCATCAGGCGTTCCAAGGCTTGAAGTGCTTTCTGGAAATGGCGCGATTGCGCGAGCAGCTCTTGCTTGTTGGCCATGAGCACATCGGTCCATAGTTTGGAATCGCTCGCGGCAATGCGCGTGAAATCTCTGAAGCCCATGCCGGCAAGGCTCAAATACTCCCGGCCATTGGGTTGATCAGTAATCGCATTCATCATCGCAAAGGCAATCAAATGCGGCAGATGGCTCACCGCTGCGTAGGCTGAATCATGCGCCTCAGGTGACATTTTCAGCACTTGGCAGCCCAGCGCTTCCCATAGCGCCGTGGCTTTGGTCAGCTGCGCGGTTTGCGTGCGCTCAATCGGTGTGATGATGACTTGTTTGTTGGCGTAGAGCGTGACATCGGCATGCTCCACGCCGGAGAGTTCTTTGCCCGCAATCGGATGCGCCGCCACAAACACACCCACTTGGTCTTTGAGCACACGCCGCGCGGCATCCACCACATTGCGCTTGGTTGAACCGACATCCATGACCAAAGTTTCTGGGGTGAGGATGTGTTTGATGCTTTTCAACGTCGCTTCAATTGCCGCCACCGGTACGGCGATCAAGACCAAATCCGCGCCTGAAGCCGCCAGCAATGCTGAGGGCGCTTCGACATCGATCACGCCCATTTTCAAAGCACGCTGCGTGGTTGATGGTGATTTGCTGTAGCCGACCACGCGCTTGACCAAGCCCGCTTTTTTCATCGCGAGCGCAAATGAGCCGCCCATCAGGCCACATCCAATCAATCCAAGCTGATCAAACATATTCTTCTTTTGAGGTTAGGAGTTCAGGCACTGGTGGGATACGAGCCCAGCAGTTTGAAATAAGCGCACAGTGTACGCAATTCAGCCAAAGCCGCTGCGACTTGCGGTTGCTGGGCATGGCCTTGGAGGTCGATATAAAAATAATATTCCCATTGGCCGGTGCGAGCTGGGCGGGATTCAAAGCGGGTCATGGATACGCCATGTTTTTTCAGCGGCACGAGCAAATCATGCACCGCCCCGGGTTTATTGGGCACAGAGACGATCAGGCTGGTGCAATCTATGCCGCTTGGATTCGGCTGGGAACAGGTTTCGGGCAAGGCGATGATGCAAAAGCGCGTGCGATTGTAGGCATCGTCTTGAATTGCATGCGCGGCAATGTGCAAGCCGAAAATGCTCGCGGCGCGTTCGCCAGAAAGTGCCGCCCAATTCGGATGCTCTGCAGCCAAGCGTGCGCCCTCCGCATTGCTTGAGACAGCTTTGCGTTCAGCATGCGGCAAATGTTTGGTGAGCCACTCTTGGCACTGCGCTAGCGCCTGTGGATGCGCGGCCACCACCTCGATGCCCTCCAAACTCTGCGTTTTGCGCAGCAGATGGTGGCGCACCATCAGGCTGACTTCGCCGATGATGTTCGCAGGGGTATGCAGCAGTAAATCCAAGCTGCGCGTCACCGGTCCTTCGGTGGAATTTTCTACGCCCACCACACCAAAATGCGCCGAGCCTGCGGCTGTGGCTTGGAAGACTTGGTCAAACGTGGCGCAGTAAATCAACTCTAGCGATGAGCCAAAGAATTCCAGCGCCGCTTGCTCACAAAACGTGCCTGCGGGCCCGAGCACGGCCACACGTTGCGCGGCCTCCAAGCTGCGGCAAGCGCTCATGATTTCGCGCCACACGTAGCTGATGTTCTCAGGCTTGAGAGGCCCTGTGTTAGCGGCTTGCAAACCTGCAATCACCTGCGCCTCGCGCTCTGGGCGATACACCGCCGAGCCTTCTAGCCGCTTGATCTCGCCCACCTCGCCTGCCAGCTGAGCCCGACGGTTGAGCGCAGCCAGCAGATCGCGATCCACAGCGTCGATCTCTTGGCGAAGTTGATCAAGCGTTTTCATGTTTTTGTGCTGTGCTGCAAAGGTAGGCTGTGTCTGCGCTCAAATCAATCTCGCCCGGCCATTGCAAAAAATAACCCATCGATTTCACTGCGTTGAACACTCGCTGCTCATTCAAGGCAGTGAACACGCCTTTGTCCATGAACTGCGACACATCGAGCAAGCGATGCTCGCCATTGTCGAAAATGATCTGCAAAGAATGTGCATCTGCAACTTGTGCCGTCTTGATTTTGGGTAAAGGTTTGCTCATCATTACACCAAAGGCTGAATTTTCACCGGCTCAGAGCCTGCGACTGCAAGTGTCCAATCTGCCATCAGTTCTTCGCGATGAATTTCCATCCAAGCTTCGAGCAGCTTCATTTTCTTCGCGGGCAATTCACCTTCGAGAACTTCACTGGACTCACTGGCAACCACAACACGGTGCTCAGCATATTCCACATGGATGTGTGGCAAGTGATGCTGTTGATTGTCAAAATAAAACATTCTGACAATCAGGCCGTAGAAAAAACTGATGACTGGCATTAGTTTGCCTCGGGCGTATCGCCGTTGCCGCCATCGGCGCTTTCGCCTGCATCGCCTTCAGCATCCACCGCTGCATCGTTCTCCACAATGCGCTGCAAGCCGCTGAGTTTCGTGCCTTCATCCAGTGAAATCAAAGTCACGCCTTGCGTGGCGCGGCCGAGTTCGCGGATTTCGCTCACGCGGGTTCTGACCAAAACGCCTTTGTCAGTAATCATCATGATCTCGTCATCCGCATGCACCAAGGTTGCGCCGACGATTTTGCCGTTGCGCTCGCTTTGCTGAATGGCGATCATGCCTTTGGTACCACGGCCATGGCGCGTGTATTCCTGGATATTGGTGCGTTTGCCAAAGCCGTTTTCGGTTGCGGTCAACACGCTTTGTTGCTCGTCTTCAGCCACAAGAAGCGCAATCACGTTTTGCCCCTCTTCCAGCATCATGCCGCGCACGCCGCGCGCTTGCCGCCCTAGCGGGCGCACATCATCTTCATCAAAGCGCACAGCTTTGCCGCCATCGCTGAACAGCATCACGTCGTGCTTGCCGTCCGTCAGCGCCGCGCCGATCAAATAATCGCCTTCATCCAAATTCACGGCGATGATGCCGCCTTTGCGCGGATTGGAAAATTCATCGAGCGAGGTTTTCTTCACCGTGCCCATCGAGGTGGCCATGAAGACGTAATGATCGGCGGGGAATTTGCGGTTCTCTCCTGTGAGCGCGAGCACGACGTTGATTTTTTCGCCGTCTTCCAGCGGGAACATATTGACAATCGGTCGGCCACGCGAGCCGCGCGTGCCCGCAGGCACTTCCCAGACCTTGAGCCAATACAGGCGGCCACGATTGGAGAAGCACAGCAAATAATCATGCGTGTTGGCAATGAAAAGCTGGTCAATCCAATCGTCTTCCTTGGTTTGCGCTGCTTGCTTGCCGCGCCCACCGCGCTTTTGCGCGCGGTATTCTGATAAAGGCTGGCTCTTGATGTAGCCGCTGTGCGAGAGCGTGACCACCATGTCGGTCGGCGTGATCAAATCCTC